>CAUQZY010000002.1:0-69558 GCA_963522395.1 uncultured Streptococcus sp. | reverse complement strand
GCTGGTTTAACGATGTCGTTTCCTGCATTTGGTTTAGTTGCAGCTTCTGGATCTTTCGTCAAGTCTGCTGCTGGAATTACGGCTGTCTTACCTTCTGGAGTTGTAACTGTCGCATTTCCTTTATCATCTACAACTACTGTTGCATCTGGATTTACAGCTTTAACTTTATCTTCGATCGCTTTCTTCTCAGCGTCTGTAAGTTTTTCTGGATTTGCTACTACTGTCTTATCTGCTGGTTTAACGATGTCGTTTCCTGCATTTGGTTTAGTTACATCTGCTTCTGATTTGAATAAATCTTCTGATGGGATTGTCGCAGTAGTTCCATCTTTCAGTGTAACTGTCGCATTACCATTTTCATCAAATTTAACAGATTTAGTTTCTGGGTTTAATTCTCTTAATTTTTCTTCTGCTTTAGCTTGATCATCCGGATCATTTGCTTCACCAGCTACTTTATCTGCTGGTTTAACAATTTTACTATTTCCTGCATCTGGTTTAGCAGTATCTTCTTTAGTTCTTACTAATTCTGATGCTGGAATTGCCGAAGTTTTACCATCTAGAGTAGAAACAGAAACAGTTCCATTTTCATCGATTGTTACGATAGCATCTGGATTTACCTCTTCAACTTTAGCAACAATCTTAGCTTTCTCTTCGTCAGTTAAGTTCGATGGATCTTTTACGATAACTTTATCAAGTGGCTTGTTAATGTCGTTTCCACCTTTACCATTATCTAATTGATCTTCTGTTTTCACTAATTTTGTTGGATCGATAATTCCTTTATCGCCAGCTTCTGTTGTTACTTCGATGTTTCCGTTTTCATCATATTTAACCTCTTTAGCTGTCGGATTAACTTTCTTAACCTCTTCTAAGATTTTAGCTTTTTCTTCATCTGTTAATGCACTTGGATCTTTTACTAATACTTTATCAATTGGTCTGTTTACTTCTCCAATTGCTTTAATAGCCGTCTTATCAGCTTCTTCTATTGTATTAACATCGTCTACACTACTTACTGCATCAATTGCTGCTTTAGCTTTTTCCGCAACTTTATCTACTTTAGCTTTTAATACTTCTTTAGCTTTAGGACTAAAGTCTGTACGTGCATCAATTTCTGCTTTTTTAGCTGTTGCTTCGTCTTCAATTGCCTTACGAGCATTTGGCTTATCTTCTACAACAGGTACAGATTTTTCAATTTCACCTTCAGCTTCTTCTTGAAGTTTCTTAACTTCTGCATCTGTTCCAGCTTTATCGATTTCTTCCTTAGCTTTATCTGCTAGATCTTTTGCTGCATCTGCTGCAACTTTCTTCTCTTCATCAGTAGCATCTGGAGTGTTAGCAATGTCTTCCAATTGTTTTGCTAATTTATCTTCGATTGCTTTCTTGGCTGCTGGTTTAGTTACTGCTTCTGGATTTACAGCTTTAACATCCGCTACACCTTTATCTTTTGCACCATCTACTGCTGTTTGAGCTTCTGCTGCTTTTTCTGGTGTTTCTGCGTTGCTTGGCTGAGCATCGATTGCATCTGTTGCTTCCTTAGCTTTCGCTTGAGCTTCTTCTTTGGCTTTAGCTTTCTCTTCGTCTGTGAGATCGTTACGGCCAGCGATTTCTTCTTCTTTCTTAGCTAATTCATCTGCGATTGCTTTCTTAGCTGCTTCTTTAGCTACTGGGTTAACTTTGGCGATTTCACCAGTTCCAGCTTCTTTAGCTTTCTCTACTTCTGCATTGCTTGGTGCTGCATCAACTGCTGCTTTAGCTTTATCTGCTGCATCTTTAGCTGCATCTTTAGCTGCTTTCTTCTCGTCATCTGTCAAGTCTGTACGAGCGTCAATTGCATCTTCCTTAGCTTTAAGAGCGTCATCAATTGCTTTCTTAGCTGCTGGTTTAGATACTGCTTCTGGATTTACAGCTGCAACTTCATCTACACCTGATTTCTTAGCTGCGTCTACTGCTTTTTGAGCTTCCGCTGCTTTTTCTGGTGTTTCTGCGTTAGATGGCTGTGCGTTAATAGCGTCTGTCGCTGCTTTAGCTTTATCTTGAGCTTCTTTCTTAGCTGCTGCTTTTTCTTCGTCAGTTAAGTCTTTACGCCCGTCGATTTCTGCTTCTTTCTTAGCTAATTCATCCGCTACTGCTTTCTTAGCTGCTTCTTTAGCTACTGGGTTAACTTTGGCGATTTCACCAGTTCCAGCTTCTTTAGCTTTCTCTACTTCTGCATTGCTTGGTGCTGCATCAACTGCTGCTTTAGCTTTATCTGCTGCATCTTTAGCTGCATCTTTAGCTGCTTTCTTCTCGTCATCTGTCAAGTCTGTACGAGCGTCAATTGCATCTTCCTTAGCTTTAAGAGCGTCATCAATTGCTTTCTTAGCTGCTGGTTTAGATACTGCTTCTGGATTTACAGCTGCAACTTCATCTACACCTGATTTCTTAGCTGCGTCTACTGCTTTTTGAGCTTCCGCTGCTTTTTCTGGTGTTTCTGCGTTAGATGGCTGTGCGTTAATAGCGTCTGTCGCTGCTTTAGCTTTATCTTGAGCTTCTTTCTTAGCTGCTGCTTTTTCTTCGTCAGTTAAGTCTTTACGCCCGTCGATTTCTGCTTCTTTCTTAGCTAATTCATCCGCTACTGCCTTCTTAGCTGCTTCTTTGGCTACTGGGTTAACTTTGGCGATTTCACCTGTACCAGCTTCTTTAGCTTTCTCTACTTCTGCATTGCTTGGTGCTGCATCGACTGCTGCTTTAGCTTTATCTGCTGCATCTTTAGCTGCATCCTTAGCTGCTTTCTTCTCGTCATCAGTTAAGTCTGTACGAGCGTCAATTGCATCTTCCTTAGTTTTAAGAGCGTCGTCAATTGCTTTCTTAGCTGCTGGTTTAGATACTGCTTCTGGATTTACAGCTGCAACTTCATCTACACCTGATTTCTTAGCTGCGTCTACTGCTTTTTGAGCTTCCGCTGCTTTTTCTGGTGTTTCTGCGTTAGATGGCTGTGCGTTAATAGCGTCTGTCGCTGCTTTAGCTTTATCTTGAGCTTCTTTCTTAGCTGCTGCTTTTTCTTCGTCAGTTAAGTCTTTACGCCCGTCGATTTCTGCTTCTTTCTTAGCTAATTCATCCGCTACTGCTTTCTTAGCTGCTTCTTTAGCTACTGGGTTAACTTTGGCAATGTCACCTGTACCAGTTCCTTTAGCTGTGTCTACTGCTGCATCTGTTGTTGCTGCATCGACTGCTGCTTTAGCTTTATCAGCGGCATCTTTAGCTGCATCCTTAGCTGCTTTCTTCTCGTCATCAGTTAAGTCTGTACGAGCGTCAATTGCTGCTTCTTTAGCTTTAAGTGCATCGTCAATCGCTTTCTTAGCTGCTGGTTTCTTAACTGCTACTGGATTCACTGCAGTAACTTCATCTACACCTGTTTTCTTAGCTGCATCTACTGCATCTTGAGCTGTTTTAGCTGCTGTTGGTGTAGTTGCTGCATCAGGTTGCTCATTGATTTTCGCTAATTGTGCATCAGCTTTATCTTTCGCTTCATTCTTAGCTGCTGTTTTTTCTTCATCAGTTAAGTCTGTACGCTTATCAATTTCACTATTTTTATCTTCTAATGCTTTCGCAATTGCTTTCTTAGCTTCTGCTTTTGCTACTGGAGTTACATTTGCAACTGCTGTAGTTCCATCTGCTTTAGCTTTATCAACTGCTGCATTTGTAGTTGCTGCATCAACAGCACCTTTAGCTACGTCTGCTTGCGCTTTTGCTAATTCTTTCGCTTTAGTTTTCTCTTCTGGAGTTAAATCTGTGCGAGCATCGATTTCTTGGTTTTTAGCTGTTAGCGCATCGTCGATTGCTTGTTTAGCTTCCGCTTTCTTAGCTGCTACTGGATTTACAGCTTTAACATCTGCTACACCTTTATCTTTTGCACCATCTACTGCTGTTTGAGCTGCTGTTGCTTTTTCTGGTGTTTCTGCGTTATCTGGTTGTGCGTTAATAGCGTCTGTTGCTTCTTTTGCTTTATCTTGAGCTTCTTTCTTAGCTGCGTCTTTTTCTTCTTTCGTCAAATCAGTACGAGCGTCGATTGCTTTTTCTTTCTCAGATAATTCATCTGCTACTGCTTTCTTAGCTGCTTCTTTGGCTACTGGATTTACTTTATTAAGTTCATCTCCAATTTTTCCTGCTGCAGTATCAACATCCGCATTAGTTGTTGCTGCATCGACAGCTTCTTTAGCTTTATCAGCTGCTGCTTTTGCTGCTTCTTTAGCTTTAGTTTTCTCTTCTGGAGTTAAATCTGTGCGATTATCGATTTCTTTGTTTTTAGCTGTCAATGCGCCGTCGATTGCTTTTTTAGCTTCATCTTTCTTAGCTACTACTGGGTTATCTTTTGCAATTGCATCAGTTCCTGCATTTTGAGCTTTATCAAGAGCATCTTTTGTTGTAACTTCAGGTTTTGCGATTTCATCAAGAGCTTTTTTCTTATCAGCATTTACTTTAGTAATTGCTGCATCTTTTTCTTCTTGAGTTGCTTCTGGGTTATTGTTAATAGCCTCAATTTGCTTCTCAGCTGCTTTATTAACCTCATCGATAGCAGGTTGTTTGTCTAGAGTTACAAATTCTGACAATGGTTTTTTATCTGTAGATCCATCTGTATATGTTACTACAAGATTTCCATCAGCATCTTTTGTTAATGACTTGATTTTAGAATCTTTATCTGTAACTGGAGAATCTTTTGAGATATTCGCATCATCATTTTTCTTATTGTATTCAAGTTGTAGTTTTTCTTTGATTTTAGCTAAGTCATCTTCTGTTACGTTAGCTGGGTCTGCTACAGCAACTTTTTCAGTTGGAGTTGCTATATCGTATTTAGATGTTTGATTTTTAACGATGAATTGAACATATCCTGGTGTCTGAGTCGCATTCGGATTTTTATCTAATGCTCTAAAGTCACTAGCTGATGCTGCATTGTCATTATCATTAGCAACAACAAAGCTAGTCCATTTTTGACCAGCTGAAAGGTTAGTAACCCCAGTCATTTTGATAGTAGCTGTTCTCTTATCGTCAGAGATTGATCCTTCGCCAGTTACCGCACCATTCTCAACTTTACCCGTTGGTAATCCATAACCAGTTGTATTATTCCATGAAACATCTCCAGGTCCACGTAGGTAAAGATTTTTAACTTCATTGTCATCTGTACCTTTGAAAGTTAAATCAGTGTTTTCACCAGTGTAGACATAGATTTGTTTCTTAGCTTCATTTGAGTATGGAAGTTCAACTGTTGGTGCTGGGTTTGTACGCGCAAAGTCAGTTAATGGTTTGCTATCTTTAGAACCGTCTTTATATGTTACTACTACATTGTTTCCATCTTTAGTGATGCTTTCAATACGGTCATCTTGATTTTCTACTTCTGTACCTTTTTTATCAGCTAGATTTTTATCTGGGTTTTCGGTAGAGTATTGAATTTTAATATTTTTCTTAATCTCATTAAACTCAGCATCTGTAACATTATTAGCATCCACTACAGGAACTTTTGTCTCTGGAGCTTTAATGTCATATTTTGCTGTTTGAGCTTTTAATTTAATAGTAAACGCACCTGGATCTGTAGCATAAGTATTTCCTTTAGCTGTATTTTCAATAAATGCCCCATCTGTATCAGTTGCTGTTGCATAACGAGTTACAATTGTAAGTTCTTGAGCTGGTTCTTTAGGGAATTTACTCTCAGCAATTCCAGAGTTATCTTTTGAAATGTTACCTTTAATTTTTACAATAGCTGGATTTTCAGCTGTTGCTGGTGTTTCTGTAGAAATTTGTTCAACTGTTGTATTGTACTCATTATCTAAAACATCAGGATTAGATGGATCTTTAGCTGGTGAATCCTGATTCCCACCACGTTTAATTGTAGCAGACGCTATTTTCCCTGAATCATCTTTAAATTTAACAGGAATATCAAA
Source organism: uncultured Streptococcus sp. (assembly GCA_963522395.1). Classification (GTDB taxonomy): domain Bacteria; phylum Bacillota; class Bacilli; order Lactobacillales; family Streptococcaceae; genus Streptococcus. The sequence continues at coordinate 63,649 of CAUQZY010000002.1, read as the reverse complement.
GTCTTCGTTCGCATACACGTAAACGTCTTTTTTACCATCTACTGAGAATGGAATTTCTACCGTTGGAGCTGCGTTTGTACGTGCTACACTTGCAACTGGGGTAGTATCTACTGAATCGTCATTATAGGTAACCGTAACTGTTCCGTTGGAAACCCCGATTTCTTTCACTACTGAAGATTTATCTGCTAAGACTTCCCCTTTGTGAGACGCTAGTCGAGCATCTTCTTTAGTTGCCTTATCAGAATATTGAATCTTAATTTTCTCTTTGATTTTAGTAATATCAGGCGCAGTTAAGTTATTAATATCTGCAACAGGAACTTTATTCTCCTCTGTTACTGGTTGAATATCGTATTTGTATGTTTGAGATTTAACAACTAAGTTGAAATAACCAGGAGATGATGCATTCCTACCTCCAGGCAGTTTAGCACCAGTAGAATCTTCAAGTTCTAGATATCTTGCTCCTAATACTGCTCGTTGATCTTCAGTTTTTGTGTAAGGTGTAAGTGCTTTAAAGGTATCGTTTGGTTTACCAGTGATTTTAATTGTTACTGGACCTTGAGTTTCAGTGATTATTTGATGATAACTCCAACCAAAATCATCTATTTCAACTTCTTCTTCTGGAGGATTATATGAGCTTTGACCTTTCGCATAAGCTATCGCTTGTTTACTTTTCGAACTTAGTGTGAACTGACCACTTCCAGCTTTAACTGTTGCTCTTTTGATTTTTCCAGCTGTTGAGTTAACTGTAATATTGACATCTGCATCTTCTTCATTATAAAGGTAAATTTCTTTTCCATTAGAATACTCCATAGAATAAGTAAAGTTACCCTGAGTTGCAGTTGTCTCAGCTCTAAACGCATTATCTTTATCTAATACTTTACCGTTACGTTCGTCTTTTGAACCGGTGTTTTCGATTGAGTTAGTACCAGATGTTGGTTCAGTATTATCTGCTTTTTTACCTACAGTTGCTTTACCCTCAGTAGTATCTACTGCTGGAGCTTCTTTTTTCTCTACAGGTTTGTTTTTTAATTTAGTGTTAACTGTAGTGACAAGTTTGCTGTAAGCTTTTTTTAGTTCAGCTTGAGTAGTTGCATTCGCTAATGTAGCTTTTGCAGCTTCTAAGTCAGCTTTTAATACTGCAACACTTTCTTCTGTTTTGTTATCGTAAGAACCGTTAGAAAGTTTTGTCTCAATTTCTGAAATTAAATTTGTCAACTCTGACTTGTCCAAAGTTGGAGTTGTTGCTTCTACTGGTTTAGCAGTAACCTCTTCCGAAGTTGGTTTGTCTTCAGCGACTGGCGCTACTTCTGTCGCAGGCTTAGACTCATCTTTTTCAGGTTGTGGGTTGGCGGTTTTAAGAACCTGTGAATCCTGAATTTCCTCCGCTTGAACTGATACAGCTCCATTTCCTAAGAACATGAAAAGAGCAGCAACCGCTACACTAGCCGCTCCAAAGCTATATTTACGAATCGAATAACGCGTGACCTTTTCACGGTGCAGACGTTCAACACGACTCATAGGATTTTTGTGTTCCATTTTTTTCTCCTTTTGGAATTAGTTGATTTAGCCTCTACATAACAAAATTTATTACTTAAAAAGAATAAGCACTGTTCTCTTGTGTATGCAGAAACCTACACTCGTATTTTACCCTATTTTCAATATATATGCAAACTTTTTGACTTCAAATTTTTGCAAAAAAAAAAGCGTTTTGGGAAAACAAGGAATTTTCAGACAATTTAAATTTGCATTTTTTTACGTTTAAATATATATTTAATCTCTATATTATACTGTTATATTTTTGTTCTATTTATACTTAATTGCAGAAGATATTACATATATATAATTAGAATTCGAGTAAGTTTAAAAAACGAAAACAAGCATTGACTATTAGCCCAAAATAAAACATGCTATCTAATTTGATAACATGTTCCCATTCTCATTTATAGTAAAGCCTCAAACTCAGCAACGGTCATGCCCAATTGCTGGCTGGCAACCTCGGAAGTCAGAAGACCTTGGCGAACGAGGTTTAGTAACCCTTTTTTCAGTCCTTGTTCAAGACCTTCCGCCCTAGCAGTCTCCAAGGCATAGTCCTGCGCTAACAAGGCTTGTTCTTCACGCATACGTAGTTGGCTAAACATCTTCCTATCCTCCTCGGACCAGCTCTTGTAGTCTAGCAGTTGGTCTGCCTGGCTGATGGCTCGCTCAGGTTGCTGGGTAAAGGGTTTATTCCCAAAAAACTCCAACCATGGCTTGCGAACCTCGTCTTTGCTGGTTTCTCTGTATTTTTTTAGTTCCAAGAATGCCATCTTGACTAGATGGTTTTCTTGTCCATTGTTTGTGATGGTTAAGACCTCACCTGTCGTATCCTCGCGCATACTAAAGCTATGGAAAGCCAAGTCATCTTGGAAATAATTGCTGTCCACAATTGCGATAGCATAAACTGGTGCAATATGTTTGTAACTCTGGTGGGTATCACCTTCACGTTGACGAATTTTTTCTAGGTTTTGATTGACCTGACTGCAAAGGTAAGCCCACAGGCGATTGATGAAAAAATTCTGATGATGGACTTGTATTTCAATAATAACCTGTGTCCCATTGTCCAACTCCGCTAAGACGTCTATACTGGTATAGAAATCCTGAGCCGAGTACGGCAGGGAAGGTAAGACGTGAATGTTGCTTCCCTCCAAAATGGTTACATTTTTGGCTGGTAAGTCCAACATATCGCGAATAAATTGACAAGTGATTTCTGGATTGCTAAAGATTTTCTTAGCAACTAAGTCATTGGTTGGGCTGATGCCCGGATGTCTTAAAATCATCCATTTCCTCCTCTTATTATACCACAGTTTTAAATCTAATTTTACTAGATTCGATGGTTCTATCTATTTATTCGGAAAGAAAATGAATTGTGAAGATATTTTATCTCGTTTCAACTAAAATATGAGCTTGATCAATCAGCTGTCCATCAACAGTCAGATTCAGATAGAAATCCAAGGTCTTATCAGCAGCAAAATACAGGGTTGGTATGGTCAAATCTTTTTTGCTTTCCCCTTCTTGGAATTGAAGGACTTGAATCTCGTCCTGATAGGCGACACCATGCACACCAGTCCCCGGTTGAATCGAAATCTTAGCCTCCAAAGGAGTGTTACATTCGCTACGTTCAATCCTAAAATGAAGAGTCTCTCCTTTTGCTACAGCTAGACTTTTTTCTGCAAATGCTAGTCCCTGAACAACTTCTTGTTTTGATAAGCTAGGAGTTTTATAGAGGGAAATCTTGGTCAATACAGGCATAGATTGTGCCTCTGTAATGATCACGCGCACCTTCTGTGCCTCTACTAGCGAACCTCGCAGGAGACGCTTATGACCAACTGTAAAGCCTGTACCAAATTCTTGCCAGACGCCGTCCACCTCTACTTGCACATGAAAAGCAGCGATTCGTTGCCCTAGCTTCAAATCTTCTCTTAACTCAATTACATCAAAAGTTTTAGGTGACCCTAAGTCGAGTTCTAAATGGATTGGCAAGTCTGCATCGCTTGCCCAAGAGCTGGTCTCAAGGCCATCTGTCAGATGGTGACAGGCAAAGTCTGCGGAGAGAGTAGGACCAGATACCGTAGCTCCCAGAGCCAAATCTTCTTTATAGAGCTCATTGCGATAAGCCGCAAATTCATACAGGCGTTCAATATCCTTTTCATCAAATAGCCCATCTTGATTCGGCGGAATATTGAGCAAGAGTGGAGTTCCCCGGCCCACCGAGTGAAAGTAGATTTCGACCAACTCCTCAAGTGACTTAGGATCCTGATCCTCATGGTAGAACCAGCCTGGACGGATGGAAACATCTGCCTCTCCGATTGAAAAAATCGTGCCCGAGGGATCTCCGTGCTGAAGATAGTCCAGCTCTGCTTCTGTTCCTAGTTTATCAGGATTCACCTTTTGCCACAGGGGATCACCTGCATACCCTCGTTCATTGCCAATCCAGCGGATACTAGTGCCTTCTGTTGAAAAAATTAAGCAATCGCCCTGCAGTTCACGAATGGTTTCAAACCATTTTTCAAATTCATAATTGACCTTTTGAGCCCCTTCTCCTCTGGCACCATCCATCCAGATCTCAGCAAATTTCCCTCCATTGCCATAGGCAGGATTTGATAAGATTTCCTCCAGCTGTGCCAGATAATAGGCATTATAGTCCGCTTCTCGGTCCACATGATAGAGGGGGCTGTGGGCATCCCACGGTGACAGGTAGACCCCCATATCCATATCAAACTCTGTGGCAGCTTGGGATACTTCAAGGAGCAAGTCCCCTTCTCCATTCCTCCAAGGACTGGCCTTAACCGAATAATCTGTATGAGCCGTCGGATAGAGGACAAAGCCATCGTGGTGCTTGACCACCAAAATCAACTTTTTAAAGCCCGTTTCCTTGAGCACGCGAACCCACTCACGCGCGTCTAACTGTGTCGGGTTAAAGCGTTCAGGATCCTCCTGACCTGTCCCCCATTCCTGGTCATAAAAGGTATTAGGTCCAAAATGGATAAAGGCTGCTAGTTCATCCTCTAAATACGCTAGTTGAGCCTGACTAGGCAAGGGGCCATGCGGTTTTACTTCTCTTACCATACTACTTCCTATCTACATTTTTCTTTACTTTTTTGGCATGTACTTGCAATTCTGTTAACGCCAGTGGGTTTATCAAGTTTTCAAATCGAAGACGAAGGGCATAGGTTTCCACCTTGTCAAATTCAAAACGAAGCTCTCCATCCTTGTCGCTTGAAACTTTTCGGATAGCTGATACAGGGCGCCAATTCTCCTCTTGCTTGAGCAGGGAATCCTTATCCAAATGATTTGGAGTCCGAGGCAAGGCAGGCTCATTCCCTATGTAATAATCAATAAAGCTAGGCTCCGCCGCCACGTATTCTTGATTCTCAACATAATACAAAGTCACATTATCCACAAATCGCGGTTTTAAAATCCCTGCATCTCCAAAAAGAAGACCCACGCTGGCTTGCTCTGACTTAGCAATCCAAGTATTAGCTATCGATTTCTTCCGAGCAATGACCTTGTCATTGAGATATGAGGTTGGGTGATTCGGTTCTGAGTGAGAAGCAAAGACCAGAGGCAGATTGGACCCTGTCCATTGATTGGAAATGACTTCCCCATCTACACTTGCATCTGTCACATGAATGGTGACTGTTGCTGGCAACTCACAGCCCGCTACTTGCCCTGTAAGAACACATTCTCCTACCTGAGCATAGATTTGAGGATCTAGTTCATCCCAAGTCACCTTGGCCGTATCTCTTCTGCCATCCGATAAGACTAGCTTGACTCGATCTGGTAAGTGTGGAGCTTCCTTGACAAGTGTCCAAACCCTTTCAGGCTCAAGAGCGCAAATCCCTTGGACACAAACCTGAGCAGAAGCCTTTAAATTAAGATCCTCTAGCTGACCAGATACCGTAAACTCATGAAATCTTGCTAAATCTTCTTTAAGAATTTCCTCCCAGACAACCTTGACTCCTTTTGCACCACCGAACTCATAATCCACTAAAACTGAAGATGGCAGCTGTGGATAAGTTCCCTTAGCTGTATGCAAGCGAAGTGGTCGTACAGAAACTGCTTGTCCTAGTGAGCTATTTTCTGCAACCTGCAAATGAGTTTGATAGGTCTTCCCTTGATAAAAGGCGCGAATAGCCAAGTCCCCTGCAGACAAGCAATGAAGCACTCCCTGCTTGATAATGGCGTGGGCACTACCACTCGTCTCCCAAATCACTTCACTATTCCCCACCTTGTTCACAGGGTTATCCACAGTTTGTGGATAAAGTCCAATAGCTGGGGAATCCCCTTCTTGTAATTCTGCCTGCTTGTCCACTCGAATCTCAAACAAGCGCTTATTTTTCACTGGTTGGTTAGCCAAAGCCTCTCCCACTAAGATATCAAAACTTGCTGGCTCTAGCCCTCTAGCACTAGCTTTTACTCTGACTTGGCCTGCCTGCTCCAAGCTCTGAACTAAGAGGACACCTCTGCCATGAAAGGCTTTCCTCTTAAACCGACCATTTTTCTGAGCCTTGTAACGTTCACGACTGGCCTGCCTGCCATTATCCACACCCACAATGCGAGCAGGGCCCTCAATTTTAAAATGAATCTGATTGGAGGCAGTCGGTACCCAATTTCCATCCTTGTCCAATACATCAAAATAGAGATAGAGGAGGTCTTGCCCATCTGGCTCCAGTTGTGTTTTCTCGGCATGTAACCCGATTTTGGCTGCCTTACCTGCAGTCACCGCCCTATCTTCTGCCACAATCTGACCTTGACGGTCATAGGCCACAGCATGCAATTCTCCCGGTTGATAAGCCAAACGCCATTCGAGATAGAGCTGGTCAGAACTTTCTCCCTCTTGGTATTTTCTGCCATCTGAAGTCCATTTCTCCTGAAAAGTCTTCCTACCTTGAGATTTTCCATTGAGAAATAGCTCTACTGAATCAGCATTTGAATACACTCGAACAGGTATATCCCCATACTTATCCACAACTTGTTGATAACTCTTGTGAATTTCCCAATTCCAGTGGGGCAGGATATGAACCATGGGATGCTGATTTACATCCAACCACTGACTTTGGTAGAGATAATAGTCATTTTTAGGAATCCCTGCTGTGTCCACAATCCCAAAATAGGAACTCTTGACAGGCGTGTCATTTTGATTGTGCCAAGGAGTTGGCTCACCAATATAGTCCACTCCTGTCCAGATAAACTGACCTGCATAGTCTAGCCGATTTCTATCTGCTATCCAAGAAGTAGTCGCTGTCTTCCCCCAAGGAACTCGATCATTGCCATAGTCTGACTGTTCAAAATTCCGCACGCGGCGATTATCCCCTACCCATTCCTTATCTGGGCGAAAATAGCTGTCACGCGTCCGTGTAGCTGATGAGGTTTCAGATCCGTAAAGTCGCCACTTAGGATGTCTTTTGCGAATCCCATCAATATTGTCTTCTGAGTAATTCAAGCCCACCACATCCAGCAAATCAGCAATCTTTTCATGACCTCCAGACCCATCTCCGAAGCGGAACTGATCCATTCCCATGGTCACAAAACGGCTATCATCAACTTCCTTAACCCTTTCTAGCAAGCGTTTGATAGTTTTCAATGAATGAGCATCTCCATTTGCTTCGCTGACTTCATTTCCCAAGGACCACATAAAGATGGCTGGATTGTTCTTGCCACGCTCAATCATGGTGCGCAAATCGTAATCTGACCAGAAATCGCCTGCTTTCGCTTCTGGATGAGTTGCTTCTTCCTCAAAAAAGCGACCATAGTCATATTCTTTCTTGCCTCCATACCAGGTATCAAAGGCTTCTTCTTGGATGAGTAAGCCCATTTTGGCAGCCACATCTAGCAAGATACTACTGGCTGGATTATGCGTGATTCGAATAGCATTGACGCCCATTTCCTTCATCTGGCGCAATCGTCTCTCAGCAGCTGACCTGTTTTCCACAGCTCCCAGCGCTCCATAGTCATGGTGCAAACAAACCCCATGAATCTTCAACCAGCGACCATTTAGAAAGAAGCCCTTATCCGCTTGCCAATCCATATAATGGTAACCAAAAGTCTCCTCTTCTTCATCGACCAAAATGCCATTTTTGTAAAGGCGAGTCTTCAATTGGTAAAGGTGAGGATGATCAATATCCCAAAGCAAAGGTTGGAAAATTGATATGGCTTGTTGGAAAGAATATTTATCCCCAGACTCAATCACTAGAGAGTCTGTTGCCTGCCAGTCTGAAACCTGTTGTCCATCATACCAGATACTCTGCTCCAAATACACCGACACGGACTGAGGCCCGTCATTTGAAACCTTGCTTTCAAGCTGAGTTTCCACCCATCCATCTCTTTGTTCTTTGAGCTTGGGACTTCCTATCCTAATCCCATATAAATCCAGATGCACCGAATCTGTAATCAATAATTTTACTTCTCGGTAAATACCGCTACCAGAGTACCAACGACTGCTAGGTTGCTGATTTTCCACAAAAACCGCAAGCTGGTTGGCCGTCCCATCATTTCTTAGATAAGGCGTGATATCATAAGAAAAAGGTGTATAGCCATTGGGATAATAGCCCAGCACTTGCCCGTTGATATAGACTTGGGAATTCATGTAAATCCCGTCAAACAACAAACGTACCGATACAAGACTGGCATCTTCTTCCAAGTAAAAGTGTGTTCGATACCAGGCTTGACCCCCGTTTAACTGACCACCCTCATTTTGCGCTGGCGAATACTGGTCAAAATCATTGTAAATACTCCAGTCATGTGGCACTTGAATAGCCTGCCAATTTTCCCTATGAAAATCCAGCGCCAAGGCCTCTTCTTTCCCCACCTCTTGACTAAAAAACCAGTGATTTCGCAAAACTTCTTCTCTTCTCATACAGGCATTCCTCTTTAAACAACTCGATTTACTTGACTATAGCACAAAACAAAAGCGCTTTCAAGACTTCCTCCATCACTCCCTAAATACTCAGAAAAGATTCTATAATTTGTGGAGGAGGATTTAGTCCTCAAAGCTACAAGGGTAATACAAAAAGAGCCTGACTCCAGGCTCTTTTTGTATTATTTCTTCTCAGCACGGAGGGCTGACAAGATTTGTGTACGGATATCATCCACACCATTTGGCGTATTTGGTAAAAAGATGGTTTGATTTCCTTTAGAGGCAAAGGTATTCAAGGTATCCAAATACTGGTTGGTCAAGAGGATGGACATGATTTGCTCTTCTGTCATGCCAACATTGGCTTCCTTGAGTTCTGTGATAGACTCTGCCAATCCATCCACAATCGCCTTACGTTGTTGGGCAATCCCCACACCATGAAGGCGATCTTTTTCTGCTTCGGCTTCAGCTGCAGTGACGATTTTAATCTTGTCAGCTTCTGCCAATTCTTGCGCTGCGACCCGCTTACGTTGCGCCGCATTGATTTCATTCATGGATTGCTTGACTTCTGCATCTGGCTCAACCTTTGTAATCAAGGTTTTCACGATAATATAACCGTAAGTAGTCATTTCTTCTGCTACTTGGTGTTGAACTTCAAGGGCAATCTCATCTTTTTTCTCAAACAATTCATCCAAGGTTAATTTTGGAACAGAAGAGCGAAGGGCATCTTCGATATAAGATTTAATCTGAGATTCTGGACGCATGAGTTTATAGTAAGCATCTGTCACGCTCTGCTCATTGACACGGTACTGAGTCGCTACATTCATCATAACGAACACATTGTCCTTGGTCTTAGTCTCAACCACAATATCACTTTGCAACAAGCGCAACTGAATCCGCGCTGCAATCGAGTCAATCCCAAAAGGCAAGCGAATATGAATACCGCTATTGGCAACCTTTTGGTATTTCCCAAAGCGTTCAATAATCGCCACCGACTGCTGACGAACCACATAAACTGTACTCAGTGTGACTATCACCAATAGGAGCACACAAACCACCACAAAAATCATCAAAAATGTTGCCATTATCGTGACCTCCATCATTATTTTTCCTGTATTATAGCACATTTAAAGAAGGCTGTGTAATTTTTACTGCGATTTTTCCTGAAATGTCAATAATTAGAGGTGAAACTACATTTCAAGTTAGTAATCGCTTTTTTCATTACATTAACTTCTATAGAATCTACATCCATAGTCAGGGAATAACTTGCCTTAACTTTTCCCTCGTGCTATACTAGTGATTGAAATTAATAATAGGAGATATTTCATGAAAACAGCAAAAACTACTGTTACAATCCTTTCTGCACTTGCTTCTGTCGTCTTATTGGCTAGTTGTGCAATAAAGTTCACAGAAACACAGACAAGCAATAATAACTCATCTGATAATCAAATTACAATGACATATGACCAACTACGGTCAAGAGAAAACACTATGTCAACCCTTTGGTACCAAAAATCAGCTGAAACTAAAGCTTTATACATACAGGGTTATAACGTTGCAACAAATCACCTAAAGGAATTGCTCAAAACAGAATCAGACAAACCTTACTCTATCGTTTTAGACTTGGATGAAACTGTCCTAGATAATAGCCCTTATCAAGTACAAAATGTCAAAGATGGTACAGCATTCACACCCGAAAATTGGGATGTTTGGGTTCAAAAAGCTGCAGCAAAAGCCGTCCCAGGTGCCAAGGATTTTCTTCAGTTTGCTGATCAAAACGGTGTCCAAATCTACTATATTTCTGACCGCTCAGCTAATCAAGTAGATGCTACCATTAAAAATCTTGAAAGTGAAGGAATTCCTGTTCAAGGACGTGATCATCTCATGTTCTTAGAAAGCGGTGTAAAATCAAAAGAAGGTCGTCGCCAAAAAGTTCAAGAAAAAACAAATCTTATCTTATTGTTTGGTGATAACCTCGTAGACTTTGCAGATTTTTCTAAGACTTCTGAATCTGACCGTGATAAACAACTTGAAGAATTGCAAAAAGAATTCGGTGAAAAATTCATCATCTTCCCAAATCCAATGTACGGATCATGGGAATCAGCTGTATACGGTGGTAACAAACTAGATGCTAAAGGTCAAGTAGAAGAACGCCAAAAAGCCTTGCAAGGTTTTGATAAATAAAACAAATAAGCTGATTCTACATAAAATTAGGCTAACTTACAATCTTCAAAAAGTGGATAGAAGGAATTCTGATAATCAGAAAACTTTCCTATCCACTTTTATAATTGATATAACATCAAGCTTTTATACATCTGATACTATACGTTTTTTGATTTTAAAGACTTTTTGCCTATCCCCTATATTTCAAAAATTAAGCAATATTGATGATCCAAATTTAATGTGGTATACTATTTTGGTCATCGGTTACCGATTACGTTCCTATGGGTTCGTGAGAGGAGGTGAAACTAATGAGCCTTATACCTGAGCTTGCTCTTACTATTATAGCGGACGTCATCGCAGGAATTATCTTGTATTTCGTTTGCAAATGGCTAGATGGTAAGAAATAAACCGACTGACTAGCCTATCAACACCCGTTAAATCGCTAAGATACGTAAAAAAAGCCCTTAACTACTGCAATAGTTAGGGGCTTTGGTGTTCTAATGAACCTTATACACTAACAACATTCTAGCATATAAGCCCAGATATTTCAAGAGTTTTATTTATTTTTTAAAGTTCTGGAAAGGTCTATAATGAAGTTAGCCATCTAATATCTAAAAACCGACTAGCTCTTATGAACTAGTCGATTTTTCATCAATGCGCCAACATTTCTTGGGCGATTTCTTGTCCAGATAGGTTATCTGGGTAATAGGTTGGCCAATTATCCATTTCTTCAAAGAGGGCTTCTTGGCTTGTTCCTCCAAAGAAAATATGGAAATGTTCTGCCTTAACTGGGGCGATATTGTGGTCACTAAACTGAAGATACTTGAATTGTCCAGCATCTGCATCTGTGGCTTCAAAGAGGAAGCGCACGCCACGATTGCCTTTCTTGTAAGTCAAGATTTTCTTACCAACATACTTGTAGGTGAATTTCTTGCTTTGTCCACCTTGAATAAATTCCATAGTATTATCAGCAATGTTGATCTTAGTGACATCTGTCTGATAGCCTTTTGTATAGTAGGCCTTGTACTCAGCCTGAGTCATCTTACCAGTCAACTTAGCCTTGTAGTCAAAGACTTGGTCAAACGTGCCATCTTCAAGGAAAGGATAAACTGATTGCCAGTTACCTGCATAGTCACTCAAGGTGCGGTCCTTGACATCTGCATCCTCAAAGTAACCATTTTGGACTGTCTTGGTATCCTCTGCCTTTTCAGGCTCGATAGCTGGACCTTCTTGGTCTGTTGTTTGTTTCAAAGCTTTGAGGTTTTTCTCCATCATAGAGATATAATTTTCTCCCGCCTTGGTATCTTCTTCTGTCAGACTTTCTAAAGGATTAAGGACATCTGTTTTGACACCTGCCTCTTTTGAAAGTGTGTTAGCAAGGGCTTGTGAAGCATTTTCTTCAAAGTAGATATAGGCAATTTTATTTTTCTTGACGTACTCTGTCAATTCTGCCAAACGAGCAGCTGATGGTTCTGCATCTGGAGAGAGGCCTGAGATTGCGACTTGTTTGAGTCCATAGTCCAAAGCAAGATAGTTAAAGGCTGCGTGCTGAGTCACAAAGCTCTTTTGTTTGGCTTGAGACAAGCCTTCTGCATAAGCCTTATCCAAGGCTTGCAATTTTTCGATATAAGCAGCTGCATTCTTCTCAAAGGTCTCTTTTTTATCCGGATAATCTGCTGATAAGCTGTCACGGATGTGCTCTACTAGTTTAATGGCACGAACTGGTGATAACCAAACATGGGGATCGTACTCATGGTGATGGCCTTCTTCTCCATGGTCATGGTCTCCCTCTTCTTCCTCACCACCTGGCAAGAGCAACATATCGCCTGTAGCCTTGATGGTTTTCACCTTTTTCTTATCCAAGGTATCTAGCAATTTAGGTACCCATGTTTCCATGTTTTCATTTTCATAAACGAAGGTATCTGCGTCTTGGATTTTGGCAACTGCCTTGGCAGAGGGTTCATATTCATGGGGTTCTGTACCAGCACCGATGAGGAGTTCTACATTAGCAGTATCTCCTGCGACTTGCTTGGTAAATTCATAGACAGGGTAAAAGGTTGTCACGATATTTAGTTTGCCATCTGCCTGCTTTTGATTGGAACAAGCCACTAAAAACAAGGCACATAGACTGGCTAGCAATAAGCTAATTTTTTTCATGTTCATCTCCTATTTGATAAAACGTCTTACTAAACTGATGAGTAAAAAGACAGTTACAAAAATAATGGTAATACTTGCACTTGCAGGTGTTTCTGCATAGTAGGAAATGTAAAGTCCTGCTACCATTCCCAAAAATCCAATAGCACTGGCAAGCAGCATAACCGATTTAAAGTTTTTACCCAGACGCAGGGCAATACTAGCTGGCAAGACCATAATGGTCGATACCAGAAGAGCTCCTGCAGCTGGAATCATAAGGGCAATGGCCACCCCTGTCACCATGTTAAAAAGAATGGACATGGTACGAACTGGCAAGCCATCCACAAAGGCCGTATCCTCATCAAAGGTCAGGATATACATAGGACGAAGGAAGAGGAAGGTCAAAATCAAGACAACCGCCGCAATGACAAAGAGGGAAATGACCTGTTCTTCACTAATAGTCACGATTGAACCAAAAAGGTACTGATCCAAACTCATAGAACTAGAGCTTTTACCCTTGCTCATGACAATCAGAGAAACAGCCAGACCTGTTGACATGAGGATAGCTGTCCCGATTTCCATAAAGCTCTTGTAAACCGTACGTAGATACTCCAGAAAGACCGCCGCAATCAAGACAATAGCAATAGTGGAAATAGTCGGAGAAATCCCCAGAACCAGACCAAAGGCTACACCCGAAAGCGAGACGTGGCTGAGGGTATCACTCATCAAACTCTGACGACGCAAGATAAGGAAGGTTCCAAGAACTGGCGAGAAAAGACTCATAGCAATAACTGCCAGAAAGGCACGCTGCATAAAGTCATAAGATAATAAACTAAGCATGGCCCACCTCCTGGTCATTCTCATGAACGTTGAAACAACGCCATGGCGAGTCTTGATTACGGACTAGATGAATATTACGGTCCGCATAGTCCTTAACTTCTTCAGGGTCATGAGTAATCATCAAAACAGCCTTGCCATGATGATGGGCGCTGTGGTGCATGAGTTCGTAAAATTCATTTTTACTTCCTGCATCCATTCCCGTTGTCGGCTCATCTAGGATAAACACATCTGGATCCGAAGCAAACATACGCGCAATCACCGCTCGCTGCTTTTGTCCTCCAGATAGAGAACCCAAGCGTTTGTCTCGGTGTTCCCACATGCCAACTGAGTCCAAACTAGCCTTGATATGCTCCTCATCATGAGCATTCAAGCGACGGAACCAGCCTTTTCGCGGATAGCGACCCGACTTGACAAATTCATAAACCGTACTTGGAAAACCAGCATTAAAACTGGCTATCTGCTGGGGAAGATAGGCTATTCTCAATTTCTTACCCTGCGTATTTGTCTTTGAAATAGTCACCTTGCCAATGCGTGGTTGAAGGATTCCAAGACTGGCCTTAATCAGTGTCGTCTTAGCTGCCCCATTTTCCCCTGTCAAGGTAACAAATTCCCCACTATCAACACTATAATTGATATGTTCAAGAACGGGCTCCTTATCATAATAGAAGGATAAATCCTCTACCGTAATATATCTCATTATTTGATTTCTCCTACTAAAGCAGTCAAAAACCGCTGGATCACTTTTTGTTCATTTGGAGTAAACTGAGTCGCCACTTGTTCATAGGTTAAAAGCGTATGCTCATGGTGATGGTGGTGCTCCTCAGCAATTGGACGAGCCAAATCAGTCAACTGATAAAAAATCACACGCGCATCTTTTGGATCTCTGGATGTCTCTAACATGCCCTCTTTGACTAAAGACTTGATAGCCTTGGTAACTGCCGCCTGACTGACATTGAGACGACGGGCCAACTCTGAATTTGTTAAAGATTCCTCTGACAAGAGCATGAGGATATGCTCCTGGGTATTGGTCAGAGCCACCTCGCTAGTGCAATGACCTATTAGGATTTCATGCTGGTTTTCCGCCTGTAAAATCACCTCATTCAAAAAGCCATCGATATCCTTCGCTAGCTGTCTCATATCTGACTCCTTTCCTTTTGGACTTCTCTTTTTTAAGAGAAAATACTATTCTTTGAAGAATTATTTACTGGTTAATTATATCACAACCAAAAAAAGAGTCAAGAAAAAACGTGAAAATAGGCTTCATTCTTGAACTCTTCTATATTATGATCTATTGAAATTCTTTGACATCTCCATCATAAGTCGCCCAATCTTTGCTGAAAAAGCGCTCATTCAGATGGTAAGTCGGAGCTGGTGTGGGATTGGATAGGAAAGGATCAACTGCCTTGTCAAAAGCCAACCAACCCAACCAACCAATATGAATTGTATCTTTTACAAAATAAGGTTCAGCACCATTTTTTGAAAAATCTGCTATATTGGTAAAACCTTGGCTTTCTAACTGGTAGCGAATCTTTTCAACTGCATGTTGATACATATCTTGATTTAACCCTGTATAATCTATCCATTTTTTATTAACAGGTTGAATCACAAACAATACATTTACTTTTGAATTCGCAAATTGATTTAAAACTAATTGCAAGTCATTATATTCAGATGATTTTAGAAAATTATAATTTTTCTGATAATCCTTCCACTTTTTTAAATCTTTCTTTACTTGCGTATCATAGAAATGATTTTCCATCCCCATATCATTATTCGTGGTATTTGCTTCAGCATCTTTTACAGCAATTTCTCTCAATGCATCGTAGGAAAATTTATCTGGTAAGTCTTTTAAATACTTCTCCACACGATCTCTATATTTTTCTCCATCATTCACTGACAATTGTCCAAATAGAAATGATTGTTTTTGGTTGAATCGTGCCAATGTATCTATAAGTGTCTGATCTATTTCTGAAAGTTGCTCACCCTCGGTTATTTTTTTGACTATATCTCCCAATACTACATCAGGATACTTTTTCATTAAACGCTTGGCAGCGTAACGACTTGATACATCTCCAGACTGATTTTCCAAAAAAGCGCCCAATTGATCCGTGTTAAAATACCTACGAAAAACTGCAGGTTCATACTCCGTTTCTGTGAACCACTGAGGAGAAATAACAAAAACAGCTTGTTTATTTTCTAGCTCTGGCAATATTTGCTGCATACCAAAGTACTGATTCAAAGAAGCTGCTCCTGCTTGTCCTAAAAAATAGGGTCTATACGAACGATTGTACTTCTCCGCTAAAACAGCTGGATGCATACTATCAAATCGAATCCACTCACTAGAACCAAAAAAGGGAATGAATCGTAGATTTGGGTCCGAAAGAGCTCTCACTTTCTGAAATCTTTCTCTAAAACTTTGTGTACTAATCGCTGCTGCATATCGTTTTTCTTCTGATAAATTATAACTTGTACTAGTAGGATAAAAGAAAATGAGCAGAAAAACCAACAAACCAGCTATCAAGACCGGTCCGAAGATCATCCATAAGCGTTTAAGCATTTTGTAGCTCCACAATACCAGCTATGATTTTATTGGCTGTATTCCAGTCGTCACGACCAAACTCTGTTACAGGGACACGAATGTCAAAACGGTTTTCAATCTCCACAATCAACTCAACCGTTCCCATACTATCCAAGACACCTGCATCAAAAAGATCTTCATCCATCATGTCAGAAACATCTTCCATAAACAACTCATCAATAATTTCGATAACTTCTGATTTGATATCCATATTTTATTTCCTTTTATTTTTTAAACCATAAA
Source organism: uncultured Streptococcus sp. (assembly GCA_963522395.1). Lineage (GTDB taxonomy): Bacteria > Bacillota > Bacilli > Lactobacillales > Streptococcaceae > Streptococcus. The sequence goes on along the minus strand of CAUQZY010000002.1, from coordinate 47,300 downwards.
TCATTCAAAAATCCAGAAAAGATTAAGAATGACAGCATGACGACATGGAAGGTGATAACCATGCCAAGCAACTGAATCCAACGATTCTCAGGTAGGGCAGTCTTCCCTGCTTTTTTCCGTTCCTTATTGAGTGTTTTTTTCTTGCGAATCCAGGCATCATTGATGACCAAGCCCAGTCCATGAAAGAGGCCATAGGCAATATAATACCAGGTCACTCCATGCCAAAATCCCATGATCAGCATATTTACAATGTAGGCCACACTTGAGGTTACATTACGATTTTTAAAGACCTTCTTTCTGGTCAATACCATGACCATTCGCATAAAGACAAAGTCACGGAACCAGAAAGACAGACTCATATGCCAGCGATTCCAAAATTCTTTTAAATCCCTTGATAAAAAGGGCTTGTTAAAGTTGATAGGGCTACGGATTCCCATTAAGTTTGAGATGGCCAAGGCAAACATAGAGTAACCTGCAAAGTCAAAAAAGAGCTCCAGACCAAAGGTATACATAACTGCCAAGGCATAGATGTTAAAGAAGCCACCTGACTGCAGGGCTAAATTCTTCAGAGGAGGTAGTAAAGTTTCTCCTAAAACATGAGCTAGGATAAACTTGTACAAAAAGCCCCACATGATATAGCGAACAGATTCATCCAGCATATCCATCAACTCATCTCGCTCAGGAATGGTCTGATAATTTTCATTAAAACGCTTAAAGCGATCGATTGGGCCACTTGAAAAAGTCGGCATGAAGAGAAGAAAGCGGAGGAATTCCCAGAAGGTAAAATCCTTAATCACTCCATCTCTCAGCTCGATGATAATCCCAACCGAACGAAAGGTCAGGTAAGAAATTCCCAAAAATCCAAGCAAAGACTGCGTTCCATTGATAGCTGGCTGCACCTTGACAAAGATAATCGGAAGTAGGGACAGAAAACTAACTAAGTAGAAGATCCACTTGCCATCCTTGCTTTTTCGATAATGCTTGTAGAAAAGCAGGAGCACTATTTCCCAGCAAAGGTAAATACCCAAGGCAGCTAGTTGATTGGTCTTTCCACCCACCAACATAGTGACGATAAAGAAGAGACTAACCAGCACTTCATACCAGGCAAAGCGTTTCTTAAAAAAGAGGCCGATAAAGATGGGTAAGGTTGTAGCAATCACATAGACAAAATACTGAGGATTGCCGTATGGCTCTAAATGAGGAAGCTGTTGAAAGAACTCCATCATCTCTTATTCACCTCGTTAATCAATCCTTTGATATCAATTTTTCCATTTGGAGTCAGTGGTAAACTGTCTCGATAAAGGAATTTAGACGGCATCATGTAGGACATCATGATATCTATCAAATCTTCCTTGATGGCCTTGGTAATATCGATATCACGTTCAAACTGCTCACGAACACCGTCTTTTAAGATGACATAAGCCAATAGATTTTGCACCTTGTGGTCTTTATTATAACGTGGCACAGCTACAGCCGACTCGATAAAGCGAGACTTGTTAAGATTTTGAGAGACATCTTCTAACTCAATGCGGTAACCGTTGAACTTAATCTGGAAGTCCATGCGTCCTCCGTAGAGAAGTAAGCCCTCATCTGTCATGGTTCCCACATCTCCTGTGTGATAGGCTGGAAGACCTTCAAACTCAAAGAAGGCTTCCGCTGTTTTTTCAGGATTATTCATATAACCTTTTGAAACAGCTGGACCAGAAACAATGATTTCTCCCTGTTCGCCATTTGGCAATTTATTGCCTTCCTCGTCAATGATAAAGGTTGGAGAATCAGCCTTGGTATAGCCGATTGGTAGGCGTTTGAGAGTCGCTAGCATCTCGTCTGTCACAGCAACTGCTGATAGGGCTACTGTCGCTTCTGTTGGGCCGTAGGCATTGATAATACGGGCATTCGGGAAACGTTCGCGTAGTTTTTGAGCCGTTTTAACCGTCAATTCTTCACCATCAAAGTAGAAATGCGTGATACCAGGCATTTTCTCACTGTTGAAGTCTTCAGACAACATGGCCATATCTGCAAAAGAAGGGGTTGATGTCCAGATAGCGATTGGCAATGAAAAGATGGTCGCAAAGAGTTGCTTAAAGTCCTGAGTAATGGCTGATGGAAGAGCAAAAAGCGTACCACCAAGTGCCAAGGTCGGTGCCCAGTACATGACAGACAGGTCAAAAGAATAAGGTGGCTGAGCCAGCATTTGCGGACGACTTGGCGTCGCAAATTCCTTATCCGTAATCATCCAGTTGGTAAAGCTGAGGAGATTATCATGTGAAATCTGCACTCCCTTAGGCTTACCAGTCGTACCAGAAGTAAAGATGATGTAGTAATTATCATCACCCTTGACTGGATGCGTGATCTCATAGCTATTTCCTTGAGCAAAGGCTTCCTTAACCTGAGCTAGAGTCATCATTGGTGTAGAAACCTGCTCCAATGGGAAGTCTGAGATAGCAATAATCAAGCCTGGCTCTGCTACTTCTACAATAGCAGAAACTCGCTCCAAGGCCGAATGGCTGTCAATGGGAATGTAGGCATGTCCTGACTTAGTCAGTGCTACAAAAGTTGCCAACATTTCATATTCTTGGCCTCCAAAAACAACCACAGGAGACTTCTCTGGTAAATCCAGTTGGTCGATGGCTGCAGCCAAACTATCCGAATCAGCCTTCAAATCTCCATAAGTGTGTTCCTGCCCCAAAACATTGTAAACAGGATAGCTAGGCTGTGTCTGAGCAAAATGCTCAATGGTTTCAATCATATCTACTATTGGTTTATTTGACACAATAGGAATTCTCCTTCAAGTTAAAATTCATTATAGATAAAGCCTCCTTGACCCTGACCAAGATAGCTAAAGAAGTAAAGCAGCCCTAGAAAGATAAGAAAATACAAGGCTGTCCGACCAAGAAAGAGGTACAATTCTTTTCTTTGTTTCATCAAGAAAAACCATTCATTTCTGTAATTTTTGTTAAATAAGATGAATTCTTACTATAGTATTTTTCTACCATTGTACCACTTTCTAGGGTAATTTTTCAATTGTTTGCCGTAGATTTTCATTATATTTAAGCTAATTTTAAAGATTATGCGGTTTTTCTATGAATATTTTAAATAGATAAGTCTAGGTAAAAACTCCATTTCAGTAGAAAGTGAAGTAAATATCCCCATAATAAAACGCACAATATCAAGTTTTTTCAACACCTGATACTATGCGATTTTCTGATTTTTAAAGACTTCTTACCTGGTCTCTCATTTAAAATAGTCTCGTCTGATATAAATTAAAATAGCTTCTATCATCAGACAAATGGCTGATAGCCAAAAACTTATGCTAATACCAAAACTCTCAGTAATATAGCTCATTAGCAAAACAAATACTGAAAATGCTAATGTCGAAATCACTTCAAGAACGGAATAGACATTAACCAAATGATTTTCCTCTACTGTTTCCTGAAGAAATACACTTTCAGGAACTTCTTTTAGTTGCGATAACATACCAACTAAAGCTGAAAATACTAAAAACATCTGTGCGTTTGGAAAATATAGAATAGTCAGTGTCACTATTGCCATAGCTACAAGAGGAAAAAGAATACTTTCCCATTTAGCAGCAAGGAACTTTTCAGATAGCCTAAAAGCAATTAAGCCACTAATTATAATACCAATAGAGTATGCTGTATTAGAATATCCCCAGTAACTTTCCGTTTTATTTAATAACTCAGTTACAAAAACAAGTATAATGGAAGAAACCCAAATCGTATTTGAGAAAATTTCCAATAAATTTGCTGATACAAAAAGTCTTAATCTAGGATCTCTAGCAACTAACTTCCAACCTTTGAGTAAAATTTCAAGATTAGTTTCTGACTCTAGCACCTCCACTTCAGCCTTAGGAAGAAATAACATCAGAAAGCTAGAAATGATATACAAGATTAAAATGATAAACGTAGTAGGTAACAGACCAATTGTTGCAAACAAGAGTCCACCTAATCCCCAACCCACCAATTGAACAGCTTCACCACTCATTGATAAGGCTGAGTTAGCCTTGCCCAAATCGGTCGCATAGCGTGGCACAATAGCATAGGAAACGGGTGCTGCAAAACCATCTAATATGGAAATTGCAACAACAAATAGATAGGTCACCAAAGGCGCTACGGATTGCATTACGATAAACATTCCTACCAGTATCGCCAATAATATAGTCTTTCCAAATTGGGATAAAGATAAAACCCTATTTAGCGCTAACCTTTTAGTAACCAAAGGAACTAAAAGACTCGCAACAAAAGAGGATATCCCTATTAAAATGGGAACTAGTGATGTGGCAATTACTGATTTTGAAATAATGTATATGTTAGCAATGATTGTTACTCTAAAGAAAATATCTGCTAAATTTGCAAACAATTGAGAGACTAACAACTTGATAAATGAATTAGACATGTAGCTCTCCCATCTTTATTTCCAACTTTGGAATTAAAATTTGATTTTTAATATTTTAGCATAAAATAGCAGAAAATAAAAGTGAGGTTTTTCACATGAAAAAGTAAAAGCTATTGCCTTTATTCTTCCTACTTTTTGAAGAGATTATTATCGTTGTTGGATAGCACTAAGAGGTTATACTAAATGAAAAAAGCCTGAGATTTTCATCTCAAGCTCTATCAACATAATTGTTTTCTAAATTAGAAAAGTGAGAATACAAGAACGGCCAAGGCTGCTCCGATAACAGGTCCCACAACAGGAATCCAAGCGTAAGACCAATCTCCGTCTCCCTTGTTTGGAATTGGCAAGATGCTGTGCATGATACGAGGTCCAAGGTCACGCGCAGGGTTCAAGGCATAACCTGTTGTCCCACCTAGTGATAGACCGATACCAACAATCAAGGTACCTACTGCAAAGGTTCCAATACCTGCCTGAAAGTCGTAAAGACCCAAAGCAAAGATTGTCAAGACCAAAACAAAGGTTCCAATGATTTCGCTAATCAAGTTTGATACAGTATCCTTGATAGCTGGTCCTGTGCTGAAAGTAGCCAAAATATTTCCTGCATTTTCTTCTGCCTCATAATGCGGTTTGAATTGCAACCAAACCAAAATCTGACCCAGCATAGCCCCTGCGAACTGGGCTAGGATATAAGGGAATACTGATGCCCAAGGTAAACCACCTTTTAAGGCCACACCGATGGTCACAGCTGGGTTTAAATGAGCTGGACTGAGCTTGCCAGATACAAATACTGCAACCGCAACTGCAATCCCCCAACCCATGGTAATCACAATCCAACCTGCACTGTTGCTCTTAGTTTTAGGAAGAACCACACCTGCAACAACACCATTTCCTAGAAGAATCAGGATTAAAGTCCCTAAAAATTCTCCAAATAATTCATTCATCATCTTTCTGTCTCCATTAAAAAGAAGGGGCAGGCGACAAGGATTGTTGCCCGCCACCTCTTTTATTTTTTCTTAATTTTTTAATTCTGCTAAATCGTTGTTAGCAAGAGCTGATTCGACATCAGCACGATAAGCTGCTTTTTCTTCTTCTGACCAGTCATAGAATCGTCCCATTTCATCCAAAACTGGCTCAACGATGCTATCCAAGCTATCACGCATAAAGAGCATATGGTTGGTACGACGAAGAAGGAAGTCAACTGGGCTAAGAGCCAACTCATTGCGCATTGCATAGTGAAGGGACAAGGTGTCTGCCAAGCTAAGACCTGGCGCTTGTTCCAAGCTGTGAGCAAGGGCAAAGACTTTCGGTGCATTTGAACCGTAAAGATTTGCCAGATAGTGAGCTTCCTTGCTATCCAAGCCACGTGACACTCCAAGTTGCGCAAAGGCTTCGATTTCTGAGTCCACATTTGCTGGGTTCAATTCCCCACCTGAAACAGGGTAAGTCTTAGAATTGATGAGTTTAAAGCTGCGGTCAAATTCTGCTTTGAGGATGTCAACCACGCGCTCCATAGCTCCTTCAGCCATCTTACGGTAGTCTGTGATTTTACCACCAGCAAGGGTCAAGAGACCATTATCATCACGGTCCAAGCTAGAACCACGAGAAACTGCAGATGGATCCAAATGTTTCTCAGATGTGCTGCTTTCAAGCTTGCTGACAGCAGACTCAACATCTTCACGCGTTTTTTCTTTAGAGAGATAAGATTCAACAGTCGCAATCAAGTTGTTAAAGCTTTCATCACTGATAGTTCCGTTATTTCCTCCATTGTAGTCAGAAGCGCTATTGCCTGCGATCAATGGACGAAGACCAGCCCAGCTGCTTTCGATATCATCAATGGTGATGTTGGCTTCTGGGAAGCGGTTGTTGACAATGCCAAGTAGATAATCTACATCTTCCTGAGTCACTTTTGGATGTTCCAAATCACCTGTGTAGTCTGTATCCGTTGTACCAAAGTAAGTCTTGTTTTCACGTGGCAGAACAAAGACCATACGACCGTCACCCAAACCAGTGTCAAAGTAAACTGGCTGTGAAACCTTGATCTTGCTTGAATCCACTACCAAGTGAACTCCCTTAGTTGGACGCATTTGTGAGAATTGGGTTCCCTTATTAGACAAATTGCGTACCTTGTCGCTCCAAGGACCTGTTGTGTTAATAACCAGACGGGCCTTGATTTCAAAGACTTGGTCTGTCAACAAATCACGAGCTACGACACCTGTAATCTTGCCACTTTCGTCAAAGAGGAAGCCTTCTGCCTTAACGTGGTTGGCAATGAGGGCACCGTCTTGGTTGGCACGTTTGATGTTTTCAATCACGAGACGCGCATCGTTGTTACGGAAGTCAAGGTAAACCCCACCTCCTACCAAACCTTCTTTCTTCAAGTTTGGCTGGCGTTCCAAGACTTCTTCCTTGCTCAAAACCTTGTTAGCAGCTGGTGTGTTGTTAACTCCTGCCAAAAGGTCATACAAGTCCATGGCTACTTTGAGACGGAAGAGGCTAAAGGTCGCTCCATCTTCATCGTAAACTGGCAAGAGCATTGGATCTGGTTTTGGAATGTGTGGAGCAATTTGTTGTACCACTGCACGTTCTGAAACCGTATCTGATACTACTTCTACGTCAAATTGCTTAAGGTAACGAAGACCTCCGTGAACCAATTTTGTTGAACGGCTAGATGTTCCTTCTGCAAAGTCCTGCATTTCAATCAAACCAGTATCTAGACCACTAGCTGCTGCCTGTAAAGCTACACCAGCCCCTGTGATTCCTCCACCGATAATCAAGAGGTCCAGGGTACGTTCCTGCATTTTTTTAATTGATAATTCACGTGTTTTCTTTGAAAATTCCATTTTTACACACTTTCTAACTAAGTCGCTTTGTTCTTCCAGTATTAGTCGTCTACTTCCGCAAAGACTTGAGTTGCTTTCACAGCCTTCTTCCAGCCCTTGTAGAGTTGTTCCTTGCGAGATTCGTTCATTGATGGTTCAAAAAGTTCTCCAGTCTCATTCAAGAGCTTCAACTCATCCAAGTCTTTCCAGTAACCTACTGACAAACCTGCTAGGAAGGCTGCTCCTAGAGCTGTTGTTTCCAAGTTTTTAGCGCGTGCAATGTCAATTCCTAAAATATCAGCTTGGAACTGCATGAGGAAGTTGTTCATAGCTGCGCCACCATCCACTTTCAATACTTGAATAGCTGTTTGAGCATCCACCTGCATTGTGTCAATGATATCACGTACTTGATAAGCGATGGATTGTAAGGTTGCCTTGATAAAGTCTTCTTTGCTTGTTCCACGAGTCAAACCAAAGACAGAACCGCGAGCATTTTGGTTCCAGTATGGTGCTCCTAGTCCTGTAAAGGCTGGAACGACATAAACTTCATCATCATTGTGAGAATCACGAGCGTATTTTTCAGATTCTGGTGAATTTTCAACCATGCGAAGACCATCACGAAGCCACTGAATAGCACTTCCTGCGATGAAGATAGAGCCTTCCAAGGCATAGTAAACCTTGCCGTTGATACCGTAACCAATTGTTGTCAAGAGGTTATTTTCAGACAGCTGCATCTCTTCACCAGTATTCATGATGATGAAAGAACCTGTTCCATAAGTATTTTTAACCATACCTGGTTCAAAGGCCAACTGTCCAAAGAGAGCTGCCTGTTGGTCCCCTGCCATACCTGAGATTGGCACTTCTCCACCATAGAAGTGGAATGGAGCTGTCTTACCGTAGATTTCAGAGTTAGAACGAACTTCTGGAAGCATAGCCTTAGGAATGTTGAGAATTTCCAAAATCTCATCATCCCATTTGAGTTCCTTAATGTTATAAAGCATGGTACGAGCTGCGTTTGAGTAGTCGGTCACGTGAGCCGCACCGTCTGTCAATTTCCAAACCAACCAAGTATCGATAGTACCAAAGAGCAATTCCCCTTTTTCTGCTCGCTCTTGAGCGCCCTCTACATGGTCCAAAATCCAACGAACCTTGGTAGCAGAGAAGTAAGCATCGATAATCAAACCAGTCTTTTCATGGAATTTTTCCACATAGCCTTTGCTTTTTAGTTGCTCAGCCAAAGGTGCTGTCTGACGAGATTGCCAAACGATGGCATTGTAGATTGGAAGTCCTGTTTTCTTATCCCAGACGACAGTTGTTTCACGTTGGTTAGTAATCCCGATTGCTTCTATTTGACTTGGCTTGACACCACTTTCGATGAAAGCACCCGCAATAACTGACTGAACAGAGTTCCAAATTTCATTGGCATTGTGTTCTACCCAACCTGCGTGAGGGAAAATTTGAGTGAACTCTTTTTGACTAGAGCTAACTTTTTCTCCTTTTTTATTAAAGATAATGGCACGAGAACTTGTTGTTCCCTGGTCAATAGCCATGATGTATTTTTCTTGTGACATGTGATGTCCTCCTCATAAAGATCTTGAGGATGTCTCCTCTTTACACTAACTAGTATACAAAATAAAGCGCTTTCTTGTTTATCAACTTTTTTTAATTTTTAAAAAAATGTGAGGAGATTGTGTAAATTTCACAAAAAAGACCTGGAACAACCAAGCCTTTTAAGTGAATAATAACTGACGAATCGCTGCCAAATCCTCCAAATCCAAGTCGTTTTTTAAATAATAAACTGGGGTCTGTTCCTTCTTATGAATCGGGTTATTGGTAACCAGCAAATCATAATGCCGAGTTCGGTCATAGGCTTCAATGGTAATAAAACGATTGTATTCCAAATACCGTTTCAAAATGGCTACCATCCTTGAAAAGACAAGAAAACCAGATGTCAAATCCAGACCAATCCGCATATGCTGGCCACCATTTTCAGCCATATATTCGATCAACTGGAGCCATTCCCAGAGAATTTTCTTATCCAAATCCGTCCCCTGCTGAAAAGTGGGCAAGGTATGAAAAATCTCCTCTGCTGTCCCCTTAAAATCATGTTCCATCAACAAATAAGGATGACGATTCTCTAACTGGTACTTGTAGCGATCCTGTAAGATATAACCCTTATATAGATAGACTTGAGCACAAAGCTGACTGAGTTCATAGGTAACGTGATCCTCTGTATAATCACCCAGCAACTCCTCCTTCTTCATTTCTTGAATCAATTGTGTCAGCAAATCGGCCAACTGCCCCCCAAAACCAAGAATATACTCCATAGTATGAAGAGGAAGAATGCGATGAGATAGGAGAAAAGAGAAGAATATCATCATCTCACCATCCTCAGTTCCTAGTGGAATATGTTGCCCAGCAAAAAAGAACGGAACCTTTCTCAGCAAACGAAGGTAGAAAATATTGTCAAAATACCCTTGCATTTTCTCTTCTATCACTTGAAACTGACAGGCGTTGACCCGAAGACGTTGCTGACTGATGTGACTCCACAAAACCAAGTCCAATTTCTGCCCCGAAGACAAGCTAGCTCCACAGATTTCTTCTAGTGTAGCAATTTCCTGCTTTCTCTCTGGTTTCTGCATGTGGCCTTCCCACTCCTGACTGGACCAGACCTTGCGGAAAAGACAGAAATAGAAATAGCGAATCTGATGCTCTGGACCTCGCCAACGTCCATTTTGGATGGATAAATCAAATTCTGACAAAATCTGATTTAAACTAGCCAGGTGACGACCAAGCGTAGCCTCACTAATCATCAATTCTTGAGCCAGCTGATGGGCTAAAAACTGTTGATGATAGAGAAGATAGACCACAATCTGGTATTTAATAGCATTTTCCAAAAACAAGCTCCGGATATCTCTCCCCTTGGTAGCTGCACCGATTGACAGACGCAGATTTTCATCTTCTAAGTGAATAGTCAGCTCTAAGCCACTATCCAAAGCCTTGTCATTGAGCAGGGTGACATATTTGGTTAGGGTTGCTTTTGAAAATCCTGTTTCCTCCATTACAGCCTTGACGGTCGTCTGAGACTCTTGTAATAGAAAGGAAAGGATTGAAAATTGGCCAGATTCAGCCTTTTCCATCAAATCTCCTAAATACATTTGTTACCCCTTTCATTTTCTACCTTAAGCATAGCATAAATCTTACAAATGCTGAAATAATCTGTTTCTCTTTTTATTTTCATGCTGATTTCTTTATCCATTATCCTGAAAATCAGCAAACACACGGCTCCCCCTTTGGGCATTTTTATGCTAAAATAGTAGCTATGGATAAAATTATTAAAACTATATCAGAAAGCGGAGCCTTTCGTGCTTTTGTCCTTGATAGCACAGAAACCGTCCGCACTGCTCAAGAAAAACACCAAACCCAAGCTAGCTCAACTGTAGCGCTTGGTCGAACTCTTATCGCTAGCCAGATTCTCGCAGCCAATGAAAAAGGAAATACTAAACTAACAGTTAAGGTGCTGGGATCTAGCTCACTAGGTGCTATCATCACCGTCGCTGATACCAAGGGGAATGTCAAAGGTTACGTTCAAAATCCTGGTGTCGACATCAAAAAGACTGCAACTGGTGAAGTTCTAGTCGGACCTTTTGTTGGAAATGGTCAATTCCTCGTTATCACAGACTACGGTACTGGAAATCCTTACAACTCTATGACTCCCCTCATCTCTGGAGAAATCGGTGAAGACCTTGCCTTTTACCTGACTGAAAGCCAACAAACGCCTTCAGCAGTCGGTCTCAATGTCCTTTTGGACGAGGAAGACAAGGTCAAGGTTGCAGGTGGTTTCCTAGTCCAAGTCTTGCCGGGAGCCAAGGAAGAAGAGATTGCTCGCTTTGAAAAACGCATCCAAGAAATGCCAGCTATCTCAACGCTTCTCGAAAGTGAAGACCATATCGAAGCCCTCCTCAAGGCAATCTACGGCGACGAAGCCTACAAGCGTCTTTCTGAAGAAGAAATCCGTTTCCAATGTGACTGTAGCCATGAACGCTTTATGAACGCTCTTGCCAGCCTTCCAAGCTCAGACTTACAGGAAATGAAAAAGGAAGACCACGGGGCAGAAATCACTTGTCAATTCTGCCAAACGACTTACAACTTTGATGAAAACGACCTGGAGGAACTCATTCGTGACAAATCTTAATACACCTTTTATGATTGGCAATGTTGAGATTCCCAATCGTACCGTTTTAGCGCCTATGGCTGGTGTCACCAACTCAGCCTTTCGTACTATCGCAAAAGAGCTCGGAGCTGGACTCGTTGTCATGGAAATGGTCTCTGACAAGGGAATCCAATACAACAATGAAAAAACCCTGCACATGCTTCATATCGATGAAGGCGAAAACCCTGTCTCTATCCAACTCTTTGGTAGTGATGAAGACAGCCTAGCACGCGCAGCAGAATTCATCCAAGAAAACACCAAAACCGATATCGTGGATATCAACATGGGTTGCCCAGTTAACAAAATCGTGAAGAACGAAGCTGGCGCTATGTGGCTCAAGGATCCAGATAAGATTTACTCTATCATCAACAAGGTCCAGTCTGTCCTTGATATCCCCCTTACTGTCAAGATGCGTACCGGCTGGGCCGACCCATCTCTGGCAGTTGAAAATGCCCTCGCTGCTGAAGCAGCAGGTGTTTCTGCCCTTGCCATGCATGGCCGTACCCGTGAACAAATGTACACAGGCCACGCAGACCTTGAGACCCTTCATAAGGTTGCCCAGGCCCTCACCAAGATTCCATTTATTGCTAACGGTGACATCCGTACTGTTCAAGAAGCCAAACAACGCATCGAAGAAGTTGGTGCTGACGCAGTTATGATTGGTCGCGCTGCCATGGGAAATCCTTACCTCTTCAACCAAATCAACCATTACTTTGAAACAGGAGAAATCCTCCCTGATTTGACCTTTGAAGATAAGATGAAAATCGCCTATGAACACTTGAAACGTTTGATTAACCTCAAAGGGGAAAACGTCGCAGTTCGTGAATTCCGTGGCCTCGCTCCTCACTACCTCCGTGGAACATCTGGCGCTGCTAAACTTCGTGGAGCCATTTCCCAAGCTAGTACCCTAGCAGAGATTGAAGCTCTCTTACAATTGGATAAGGCTTAAAATGGTTCATACTGCTCTACTGGTTATCGATATGCAAAAAGCATTTGATAACCCTATCTGGGGAGAACGGAACAACCCTCAAGCTGAACATCAAGCATTGAGGGTACTGGCACACTTTCGTAAAAACGGTCTTCCAGTCTTACACGTTCAACACATATCTGACAATCCCCAGTCGCAATTTCATAACAAACAAAATCAGGAGTTTAAAAGTGGATTTGAACCAGTTGCTTCAGAACCTGTCTTTCAAAAAACGGTTAATAGCGCCTTTATTGGAACAAATCTTGAAACATATTTACGAACAAATCAGATTTGTCATTTAGTCGTTGTTGGTTTGACCCTGCCTCATTGTGTATCTACTACGACACGAATGGCAGCAAATCTTGGTTTTGAAGTCACTCTACTAGCAGATGCTACTGCCAGTTTTACCCTATCTAACAAAAACGGTCAGACCATCTCTCCTGAGACTATCCATGAGATTAATCTCCTTTCTCTACAAGATGAATTTGCTCAAATTCTTACTACAGAAGAATTTTTAACCCAAGTACAAGTATAAAATAATCCGTCAACTCTTATTGAGCTGACGGATTTTCTTTGACTGTAAAAATTCAAAGACTGAGAGCTATTATTGACTCAAAGCAACACTGGAAACCTTACCATCCGCTCCTGTTGTAATTTGGATGACTTTTCCTCCACCAATTTTGGCATTATACTTACCATCATCAAGAGTATAAGAATAACCTTTGATAGAGTAATTTTCTTTCTTTCCATCAGAAGATTCTACTGTAAATTGACCACCTGATGAAACTGTGATAGTTTCGCCATTTACTCCCTTCCAATTGCCTGCTGCAGCTGAGAAATCTCCGTCTACCATGGTTAAAACACCCTTGTAGCGTTTATTTTGCTCTGCTTGCTTATCTTGAAGTTTGCGGTCAGTTGTAGAATCATAGCTTGATTGGTTAGACTGGGCTTGAGAACCTTGCTGAGTTGACGGAGTCTGAGCAGGAGTTTGTTGACTAGCCGCCTGTTGATTAGTCACCTCTTGACCTTGTCTTTGTTCTGGTGACGCTTGTGATGGCGTTGCAGTTGCTGAAGATTGATCAGTAGACGCCTTGGCCTTTTCAGATGAAGCTGAACTTGAGGACTTCTGAGTCTTGCTTTCTTTGCTAGCAGAAGCTGCTTTAGAGCTTGATGATTGGCTTGTCTTAGCAGAACTGCTTGCTTGAGTTGTTTCCTTTTTATTTCCACAAGCTCCTAATAGCAAGGTTGAAGCCAATACAGTCGCTGCCATCAATTTGATATAGGTTTTCTTTTTCATTTTTCTACTCCTTTGTAATATTTTAGAAATATAAAGAAATCTTTTTGTAATATAATTGTAACATTCTAATTTAAATATGTCAACAATTTATCTAAACTATTTTAAAAATCTCACATAATTTAGACACCTTTACTCCTCCTACTCTTCTATTCGTAATAAAACAGAAAAACAGGAGATTTTCCTATTAAAAGTTTGAATTTATTTTTTTGTAATCGCTTGCATCTTTAAGTGCAAAGGAATATAATAACATTGAAATAGGATGTAGGAGGTATAGGTTTATGTCAAACAAGTATTACAAATATCTGCCTTGGTTGATTTTGGGAGCTATTGGCTCTTATCAATCAGCCACTTACTATGCGCGAACTGCATTTGATGTCTTCTATCTGACTACAATCTTTTTGATTGTCTATATCGCTTTGTTATTTTTACATGAGAACTATCTCAAGTATCGATACAAAGACTTCTTTACTCACATGTTGAGTAATCCTAAGAAAGACAGGCATCCCTAAAAGCAGTCACAACACAAAACCATCTCATGAGGGTAAACAAAGAGGTCGGGAACTTTTCCCGACCTCGTTTTTTATACAATATCAAATTTTAACTGGCCAGCTTTAACGCCAATCTTGAGGGTCTTACCAGCCACCAGTTCTCCCTTGAGAAGAAGTTCTGCTAACTTATCTTCCACTTCTGTTTGCAGGGTTCTGCGAAGTGGACGAGCTCCCATCTCTGGGTCATATCCTTGATTTGCCAACAATTTCAGTGCTGAAGCTTGCAATTTCAAGTCAATACCTTTTTCAGCCAAACTTGCCACTAAAGGTTTGACCATAATCTTCACCACTTCCTTCATATGGTCGCTAGAAAGGCTATGGAAGACCACCTTTTCATCAATACGGTTGATAAACTCAGGTCTATAAGCTTTTTTCAGCTCTTCAAACATGCGTTTTTCCATATTTTCCTGGTCAAAACGAATGTCCTTTGCCCCAAAACCAACTGTCTTGTCATCACGAAGGGCTGTCGCACCAAGATTTGACGTCATGATGATAATGGTATTTGAAAAATCAACCTTGCGTCCCTTGCTATCGGTCAAGACACCATCATCCAGAACCTGCAAGAGAACATTAAAAATGTCTGGGTGGGCTTTTTCTACCTCATCAAAGAGGAGAACAGAGTATGGTTTGTTGCGAACCTTCTCGGTCAACTCCCCACCTTCTTCATACCCCACATAGCCCGGAGGAGCTCCATTGAGACGGCTGGCTGCAAATTTCTCCATATACTCACTCATATCAAAGCGAATAAGAGCTGATTCGTCGTCAAAAAGAACTTCTGCCAGAGCCTTGGCCAATTCGGTCTTACCAACACCTGTAGGTCCTAGGAACATAAAGGAACCAATCGGACGCTTGTGACTGCGAATCCCTGACTGATTGCGACGAATGGCACGGCTAATGCTTGAAACTGCTTGATCTTGACCGATGACACGTTTGTGCAATTCAGCTTCCAGATTCAGGTATTTCTTAGCATCAGTCTGAGTCAGTTTTTGGACTGGAATACCTGACAAGCGACTCAAGGTGGTCAAAATATCAGACTCTGTCACCAAGTCTTTATAGACAGGCACTTCCTCTTCTTTCGCGATTAGCTGAGCTGCTTGTTTCCACTTGCCATCCATCAAGGCCTTGTCAGCTGGACTCAAACCTGAATCGTCTGCTTTTACATGCTTTGCCTTATTTTGCACTGTTGCTGCTGCCTCATCCAAGAGGTCGATAGCAGAGTCTGGCAAGTGACGACTGGTCAAGTAACGATGCGCCATCTTGACAGCTGTTTCAACTGCTTCATCTGTGATTTGCACACGGTGATGTTTCTCATAAGTCACCTTCAAACCTTGCAAAATGGCCATACTGTCTGCAACACTTGGCTCTTCAATCGTTACTTTGGCGAAACGACGAGAAAGGGCCGCATCTTTTTCGATATGTTTTTGGTATTCTTCCTGAGTGGTGGCACCAACCGTTCTCAAGGTTCCACGCGCCAAGGCTGGCTTCAAGATATTGGCCGCATCCAGAGTTGAGTCAATTCCACTACCAGAACCCATGATGGTATGAAGTTCATCGATAAAGAGGATGACTTGGCCATCTTCTTCAATATCCTTGATGATATTGTTCATGCGTTCTTCAAAGTCACCACGGAAGCGTGTCCCTGCAACGACATTCATCAAATCAAGCTCTAACACGCGCATCTTAGCCATTTCCGCAGGCACATCCCCACTCGCAATACGCTGTGCCAAACCAAGTGCCAAAGCAGTTTTCCCGACACCAGCATCTCCAACCAAGACAGGATTGTTCTTGGTCTTACGGCTCAAGATTTGAATCATACGCGAGATTTCCTTATCTCGACCGATGACTGGTTCTAACTTGCCAGAACGCGCTTGCTCTGTCAAATCATGCGTATAGTCCTCGAGACCACCACTCGGAGTCTGGGGCATGCCCATCATATTAGCCATAGAATTTTGCTTATCAGCTACTGTACGATGGCGTTGGCGTAAAGCCTTGAGATCTTCACGAGTCCAGCCTGCTCGTTCTTCTAAATTTCGACGAAGAGCAGCAATCTTGACCTGATCTTTCTTGTCTTCATAAGAAAAACCAGCCCTCTCCAAGATACGAGTCGCCAAGGCATTGCCATCATGCAAAATCGCATAAAGGACGTGCTCCGTCCCTAGCACCTTAGCATGGACCACTGACGCTACATACTCTGCTTCATCAAAAAGAACCTGCAAACGATGGGAGAACGGCAATTCCGTAAAGGTTTCATCCTGGCTATAGTCCGTTTCAGTCAGTTCCAAAGCCACCTCTTCTAAACGGTCCATCTCATATGGATAATCATTTAAAGTTGCCCCTGCCACACTATAACTGTGATTGGACATGGCAATCAACAAGTGCCAAGACTCTAGGTAACGAGCTCCAAAATGGCCAGCAACCATGTAGGCACTTTCGATACATTCATTCAATGCTTTTGAATAGTTCATCTTACTTCCCTTTTCTATCTACCTCTTGTATGACCTGTCGTAGCATATTAGCACGAACAACTGGAGCTTCTTCGCCTAGAACACGATCCAAAGCTACTGCTACCAGCAAATTCATCTCTTGCTTGGTCATCAATTCCTGCTCAACCAAAAGCTGGAGAATATCCTCATAAATTTCTTGACTGACCCGCTCACCAATTGAGTAAAGCAACTCCCGGAGCATTTCATGATGACTAGAAAACTCAATCCGTCCTATACGAATGTAGCCTCCGCCACCACGCTTACTTTCAACCAAGTAGCCTCTACTTTCCGTAAAGCGTGTCTTGATCACATAGTTAATCTGACTGGGAACAACCTGAAAGGTATCTGCCAACTGACTCCGTTGCAACTCCACAATACCAGATTGATCTAAAATCGCCTTGATGTAGGCCTCAATATGATCCGATGTATTTTTAAATCTCATTACAAACCCACCTCTCTCTTTAAACCTTGACTATCTTTGACTATACTATCATTTAACACTCTATAAGTCAAATTTTTAAGGCTTAGCCCTTGAAAATACTGACTTTTTTAAAAAACACTTTGGCATTAAATCGCCTTAGTTTTTCTTGAAAGTCCCTAAAAAAGTCCACAAAAAAGAGCCCTGAAAAGGGCGTAATATTGACGAGTTCAGCAGGCAAGAAACTAGCACGGTCAAACGTGCTTTTTTTATTACCTGCTAATATTATAGCATATCCTCTCAAACTTATATATAACCCGAATCCCGCAAAAGAAAAAGATAAAAGCATAGAGGATAGGGCGAAAGCCTCTCGCACTTTTATTTTATCAAATAGCAATATGAGAAGCAAGGATAAAAAGCCCTCAGAAATAAATCTAAGGACTTAAATAACGATGTGTTGGTTCGCTCACTTAATTAGTATACTTAATACTATTCAATTATAGTTTACTTTGAAATGTTCTTAATCCTTTCTGTAAATTTTTGAATCGCATTCAGTTCTGCAGGTCTTAAATGAGGGTACGCCTTAGTCCTCCCCCCATTTCGTTTAATATGTCCAAATTCAAGTAAATGAGTAAGAGATCCGTATTTAAAACTATATACGACCCAAACTCCATTTCTCACTCTTTTCTTACGCCATCCTTTTGAATATTTACCTGTTCTTTTAGGGCTAGTTTCCTTTAATTCTTTAACTGTTTCTTTAGCGACTTGCTCCGCAATTTTATCAACTTCTTCATTAACCTCTTCGCAATATTCTGCTAAAATATTTGCTAATTGTGCTGCTAAATCCATTTTCTAAAAACTCCTTCTATTTTTTTAAATATCAACTTTTTACCCCCTTTTTGGTTGACAGCTTCCGACTTGGAAAAAGTTACCGCTCCCGGTACCTAAAATCAACGAAAATGCTTTACAAAGTGGGGGGGAGTGTCAATATCCTTTCAATTCCAAAAATCTTTTAGCGATTACCTTTCTACGGCTATTTATATAACGAGTAGTTTTATTTAGTTTCTCTGCCACGTCTTCCCAAGTCGCACCAGCTTCTAAATATCTCATTTTAAAAATGACTAGATCACTTTCAATTAAGTTTTCCATCAAGGTATCTACAACTAGTTTGAAGCCTTCTAAATATCTTAGTGTTTGGTCTTCTTCAATTCTAATGATTGTCGCTTCAGTAGGACTAGATACTGTCTTGCCTTTCCCACCAGTATAATCTTCAGTGCTATGTTTCTTATTATGTATCAGTTCCTGTCTTCTCAAATAAATTTTATTAGCAAGCGTTCTATATCGTCCTAACTCAATATCTATCCCGTCCAGGTCTCTGTTACTCAACTCGTACATAGGCAAGTACCTCCACTTAAATTTAAAAAATTTTTTATCTTTCAATTTGTCAAATTGTAAATTCTGTCAAACTGACAAAAAGCGCTAAAAGCCTTCCAACACTCCACTTACCAGGTATCATTGTTTTAAGTTTGACAACTCTTCAATATGACAAGTTCAAGGGAAATTTCTTTAATTTATCCCCTCAGTTTCTCATATCTTACATTCTGTGAAACTCACTCCATTCTGTAAACCCCTGATATACCTTGCTTTCAAGCTATTACTTCTTTTCAGTTTATGCTTACTTTGTTATGTGAAACTTAGTAAAGCATAAAAGTAGGACTAGCGATATTTCTTTTGTTTGAGCCATATATCACTAGCCTTACTTAATTTGTTCCCTATTTTTCTAAATACACTTTGATGTCCCGATATTCCTTAGAAAAATCCATCCACCCGCTAATATCAGGGTTTAAGAATGGTAGGACAGTAAGCGGACTTACTTCTGTTCGATACGTCGATAGAGAATGTTTCTGACTTATTTCCCTGACTACACCTGTATGGATTTCTTCTACATCCTTCTTTAGTTCTTGAATTTCATCATATGCGTCCAGAATTCGTCTAAGTTTCTTTCGGTATTGTTTATAGATCTTCTTAGTTTCCATCCGTTGCTTAGTTTCTTTAAAAATGTATTCAAAGATGACTGCTTTAGCTTCTGAAAAATCACTATTATATTTTTCCTGAAGAGAATTAATAGCTTTTTCCATCTTTTCAAGCTGTTCCAAAGACTCTAAGTTGTTAGATAAAAAATTGTCTATATTCTCAAATGAAACTGTTTGATTGCCTAAAAGACTCTTCCTTTTTTCGCTTAACTGTTCTCGTGCTGAATTAATCTTACTTTTTTTATTATCTAGATCATCCAGTGTTTCAAATACTTGATTAATATCCATTTCTTTCTCCTAGTTCCATTGAATAAGGTAACCACAATCTTCTTCAATTTTTTTTACATCAAATCGGGTATGTAAAATCAACCTTTTCCCAAAATAGTCATTCGCATTCATCCAACTAAGTGTATCTTTCTTGCGATCAAACAAAGTAACAAAGTTTTCTAAATCTCCGATAAATCCTTTTTTGTCTCCTTTGTTCCCTAATGTCGTATCATCTACAATTAAAAAGTTATCTACAAAGAATGTTTCACTTGTCCCTGTCTCTTTATCAACTTTAAGAAGATAATTTCCTGAAGTGTCTTTCATTTTGTCTAAGACATTAAATAGTGATTGACTAATAACCATAGATACATTGCGCTCTGGATTGATTAAAGAAACAATAGATTTCAAGTCGTCCATACTTGTAGCAGTCTGCACTTTCGCAGTTTGGAGAATTTTCCCAATCTCTCTATTTCGTGTTCTACGTTTTAATTTAATAATCTTCTTACCAAGAAAATCCGTTAAATTATATTGGCCATCGTCTAATTGTTCCTGTGAAAAATCAAGTTTTCCACTGAATAATTTAACTAAGTAATCAACGCTGATAGTTTTCTTTTTATCTTCTTCTGTTCTATCAACCGAATTTTCGCTAACTTCTTGTAATGAATCATATTCAAAGTCAGTTACTTCATACTTCCCGCCACGGGTACAAGTCTCAATAACATTTACTAGATCAACCAGTTCTTTACGTTGATGTTCATCTTCATAACTATCAAGGATTGGTTTTTCAATGAGTACATGATTATTTTCTACGTTCATCCCTCTAGTGTTATAACCTGTACTTCGAATATAAGCTTCTAGATTTTCTTTTTGTTTAGCTAAGTTAGTTGTCATTTTTTGCTCCTTCATCTTTTAATATCTGATTTTTGTTTATAATTTTTTCTAAAATTCTTTGCTCTTAGCTTTTCTTTTATGACTCTCCGAGCCTTTAGAATCATTTTTTCTAGATTTTGATTTGTCTTGTTTGTTAGCATATTTTTCTAGTATTTCTTGTTTCCGTTGTTCTAAGCTATCATCTTCTTTTTTACACTGAGAAAAGATTTTCTGTCTTTTATCTGGATCCATAGAAAACTTATTGGCTACTACATACCCTAAAGAAGTATCTCCTGACATCTCCCTCACCCCCTTTCTATGCAAACAAAAAGGGACATACCACTAGCATTATATGCTTACGGTATGTCCCTGAGTTGTTCTCAATAGACTTATTTTTTAGTTTCTTTTTTGACTAGATGAGTAAATTTCCCATCTGAATAGAATAAAGTTATCTCTCCAAAACTTGGAACTTTTTCTATCTCTATTATACCACGTTTTTCGTAGACAACAAAGCCTTTTTCTGTTGCAAATCGCATTTTATCATCATTCATTGATATTCTCCCCTCACTGTGTTTATAGTGTATCTCTTATCTTTGATCGTAAAAGCCTTGAAAGTGTTCCCTTCTAAACCTTTCAAAATTCTACTTGAGTTTCTAGCATTGTATACCGTCCGCAGTTCACTACTATCTAGGTTCGTGTTGAAAATCGTAGTTTCTCGATTATTGATAATATCAAACAAGAAATCCTGTTCCCAATCGCTCTTAGGGGTTACCGTCCCATTTTTTGCCCCCAGGTCATCAATGATTAGAAAATCAACATCAACAAGCTTTTTAACCGCCTCATACTCTGTTAAGTTTGCATTTCTTCCATAAGCCCAGCCTTCTTTTATCTGCTTGATAATCTCGGTTAAGCTGACAAACAAGACGCTCTTAGGCTCGTTCTTCTCTCTGAAGCTCTCATTGATTTCTTTGGCCAGGGCAAGAGATAAATGACTTTTTCCTATTCCTGTGCTACCGCTGATTAAAGTATTTCCCGTCATACCTGCAAGGTACTTCTGGGCTTGCCCCTTTACAAACTCTAACATCTGACTCTCCTCTGTCGTCTTAACAAAGAAATTATCAAACGTTGCCCCCTTCAACTCGTTAGGAATCGTACTATCACGCATTAAGACATCATAAGTTTTAAAGTAAGCTTGCCTGTCCTCGAACTGCTGTAATAAGTCTTGCTCTTTTTGTTTAATCTCTCCCTTTACACACTCTGGGCAAAATGCTTGTAGTTTTCTTTCTGAACTCCCTAACACTGGTACAGAAATTTCCCAATAATTTACCTGGTGAATATCGCAAACTGTATCTGATATTTTTCTGTTATTAAATTCTTTAAATTGTTCCTTCATCTTCGCAACTCCTAAAATGGTAGATCTGGGAAGTTATCTTCAGATTTCCCTCTTATTGTTTTAGGCTTTTGATTCAAATAACCGTCAAACTTAGATCCGAAAAGTGTTTCAGGTCTCAGATATTTAGAAAATTCAGGACTATCCTTCCATTCTGCCGTTTTAATATCTATCACCTGTTTAAAATCTTCAAGTGTATAGCCTTCTTTGAATCGTGCTAGTAAAAGCCTTTTAGTCTTGTCAACAAATTTATATCTCTTGTTAGCTACTTGATTCAGATAAGCAATAGGAACCCAAAGTTCTTTATGTTTTGTTTTCTCTAAATCTTTTATAGCTGTTTCTTCAAGCCAAGTAGGAAAAGTGAAGTCGGGATT
Source organism: uncultured Streptococcus sp. (assembly GCA_963522395.1). Classification (GTDB taxonomy): domain Bacteria; phylum Bacillota; class Bacilli; order Lactobacillales; family Streptococcaceae; genus Streptococcus. Next base: position 25,208 of record CAUQZY010000002.1, on the reverse strand, counting down.
TCCCGACAATATATTATCTAAATATAAATTATTACTCTTACTATTAACTCTATTCTCTTTCTCTATCTCTGTTGGACATGAGTTGGAAATAGTCTTTTTATTTTGGACATTCTCCAATTTTGGTAAATTTTGACTATTTTTTCTTTGGTCTCGCTTGTATTTTGCCCAATTTGTTTCACTCTCAACCATGGCTTTTGCTTGTGATAATGTAGCATGGCCATCATCGTCTATCTGAATCAGTCCACATTTTGTAAAATATGCAACTGTCATATTTATATCATCTTCAGAAACATCAAGTTTTAAAGCTAATTCCTGTACCAAGCTATCAAAATATCCTTCATAGTACAAAATACAATCATCTTCTAAACTTTCCAACATAAGACGGATATAAATAACTGTCATAGTGTAGCCACCAGGCATATTTTTAAGTCGTTTAATAAAAAGATTATCAAAAAACTTCTTGTCAACTTTTAACCAAAAATATATTTTAGTCTTTGCCATCATCTACCCCCAAAAACTTTAAAACGTCTGAGATTTTATAATACGCTTTTCTAGTATCTTCAATAGGCGGTATATACTGTGGTAGTCCCGCACCTTCCCATTTTATCAAGGTTTTATCTCCTATGCCCAGTTCTTCCTTTAGTTCCACCTTGCTGATCAAATCTAATCTTTTTTGAGGTACTTTCTCATGGCTTTTTAAATACCGTTCCACTGCTTCCAAAATCTTAGACTTTAAATCTTCAATCATTTTTTCAAACATCTTAGTACCCCCATGGCTTAACCGCTGCAAGCTGAATATATCGCCCATAATCAGGGTTTAAATCTTCGCTATATGTTTCTGTTATCTGTGTACTTTCTCGCTCAATTCGGGCGCTTTTTTGGCGGTCTAGGTGGTTTAGATAGATTAGTAAACCAATAGCTACCACAATAAAGATAACCGCCTGTATGTTGGTTAAATCTAACTCATTCATGTTTTATCCCCTTTCTATAGTCATTAGCCTGTTGAGTATGTTCTGAAATGAGTTGGTTCATAGCTTGGATTACTGTATTTAGTAAAGCTGATGATTGTTTACTGTCTTCCATACTAGCCATTTCTAAGACTAGTAGAGTATCAGTTAACTGACAACAAAGCCCCTCATAATCTACTAGAACATCATTTGTATTTACTGTCATATTATTTCCTTTTCTTTTGCCTTTTCTTATACAGGTTTCCACCCACTCCAAACGCTGGGCGATTGCCCCAAGTTGGCGAACGCTTGTAGCGGTGTTTCATGAGTAATTACCCATCTTTCAGCTAAACAAGGCCTTAGAATCACCCTGTCAGCGCTTGATTTCAAAACCTTTTCTAATTGCTTGCCTGCTCTTCGGTTTTTCGTTTGTATTTGATAAAATAGCTGTTTTCTGCTATAATCGGAGCATAGAAAAAATTTCTATATCCTTAATCTTGTCGCTTGCTCTCCTCGGTCAAAATTTGAGCAAGTGATTTTTTTATTTTCTTTTTGCATGATTACTACCTGACTTTGGTTTATAAAGCAAGTCTTTACTTTCGATAAGATCCAGAATCCAGCTGAATCCCTGCTCCACCGTTTCAAGAAATGCGCCCAGGTCTTCACTGTCCAAGTTCTCGTAGTTCATACAAAGATATTCGGCTAGTTGTCTGTCTTTCTCAACTAGCTTTTTAAAATCCTTGGGATACTTAGGAATTTCTAATCCCTTGGCATTTGTAACTGTCTTAAAATCATTTTCCATTTTCTATACTCCTATACTTTAAAAATTAATTCCTTAATTTCTGAATATCCCCTATTCAAATTAATCATAGCTATTGCCATATCTTCCAAACGCTGATAGTTTGTCAGTTCCGCGCTTGTTAAACTGTCAATACCGTTTTCACTTTCTCGCTCTTGCATGAGTTGGGACTTGTTTTTCCCTGTCACTCCCTTTAGTAGTAAGTTTGTAAGTGTACTATAGGCATGCTTGGGCGCTTTCTCCCATGTTTGAATAGCTTCAGTTAAGCTTTTACGCTTTGGCTTTTCCAGTTCTCTTTGAAGGTGGCGTTTAGAAAGTTCGTCACGCATTTCAAAGAATGCTTTGACTAGGTTCTTCTTAAACTCTTTTACGGGTTCTGTATTTCGTAAGTAAGTGATCATCAAGGTTGCTTGTTGCTCATTCAAAATATAGTCCCGTACATTTTGCCCACTCTTTGAAGGTGAAATTTTAAATTGCACCTTTCCAAAACTCTCAAAGTCCTCTCGGTGCTTGTTCAGCAAAATCTTCAAATGTCTGTGCTTAATTTCAGCGCAGTCTGCAACGATACTGCTCAGTGTATACGGCTCTTTCTTGCCGTCCATATAAACCAATTCCATTGGTTCGCTCCTTTCTTCTTGTTGCTCGTGCTTGCCACCTAAAACAGTACCAAGGTAAATCATTGTGGTAGGGAAAATTTAGGAGAGAATAAACCCCTACAAACCCTTGATACTGCCATAGGTAGCAAGCAAATCACTCTAGCAAATATTTAGCTAGAACCGTTTATCAATCCCCAGTGGTAAAGCACCACATGAAAAATCTGTAAATGTAGAGTAGTATTACGATTAGTTCGCTCCTTTCTAATAGTCTTTGGCAAGCCATTCCATAACACTAGCATATATTCTTTTGGGCGCTTTATAATCTCCCTTCAAAATTTTAGGAACTGTTCTAGACGCTACACCAATTTCTAGAGCTAGTTCATAATTTTTTAGTTGCAAATCAGCTTTTTTCCTTCTTAATGCTTTCGCCTGTTCTTGTGTGATAAGCATTTTTCTTTCTCCTTTCCCTTTTTTTTATTCTCATTTCAAGAACAAATTGATTATATAATCTTATTTTGAGAATGTCAAGCATTTTTGTTCTTTTTTTGAGAATTTTTTGTAGATAATATTTTTTTACTATGATATAATCAATTCAAAAAGTACTTGAATTAGGTGGTATCACATGAAAATTAAACTTAAAGAACTGAGGGAGAAAGAAAAAATATCTTTAAATAAACTCAAAAACATTTTGAAAGAAGAATACGATATAACAGTATCCGATAGTCAACTAATGTACTACGAAAATGAAATTAGAAAACCTAGAGATGAAAATATATGGTCAGCTTTAGCTGATCACTTCGGAGTAAGTGTCGCTTACTTATTAGGGCACGAAGATGAACAAAATATTTTAAAAATAATCCAAAGTAACGAATTTAAAAAATTACTTAATGATATAGATATTGAAAAAATAAATGAACTTAGTTCAGCATACAAAAACGTTGAAGAACATATAAATAATCCTGTAAAGTATAACAATTTTGGAAAAGGATTGCTTAATCATAGCCAATCGTATATGTTTACAATTGAAGAACTAATAAATGCTGATAAAGAGAACAATACAAATTTTGCAGATATTTTAATCAACTATATTTCTTTAAATGACTATGATAAAAAAATAGCTTTTGATTTAGTTCAAAAACTATCTGATAGAGACGACGAAAATGAGTAACCCCCATGGGATTTTTTGATACTGTAAAACAAAAAGGTAGTTTTTCTACCGCTTCTGGAGTAAATGGACTACACTACGTTGTCCTTCAGGTAACTTTGAAAGAAAAGTTTTTCGGCACTGAATCAGGAAACCTTACAGAATTAGAAGATGTTATCAATAAACAAGCTTCTAAAGGTTATCGCCTGCATACCATCACAACCGCCAATGGTGGAAGCAAAGGACTAGGCGGTGGAGACCGTATTCAAGCCACAATGGTATTTGAGAAAATTCTATAATCCCCCATCTTTTATCAGAAAAACATCAGCATATAGGAGGCTACTTATGAAAAAATTACTAAGCACGTCAGCTATTTTACTTTCTGCTACCGTCCTAGTGGCTTGCTCTAACAATCAATCAACTACTAAAGATAGCTCGGAGCAACCAAAAACGGAGCAAAAAAACACTACTTCAACAAACACAAAAGCCAAAGTAGATAACAGTAAATACGATAATCTAATTTCTGAAATCAAATCAAAATTAGATCCTGAATCAACTGGAGCAATAAGCGTTAAAATTCAAAATAACGTAATCGATTCAGATTCATCCGAACCGCATGATACAATCATGATTTTGCTAACTGGAATGGCTAAAGATAGCGCAAAAGAGACTATGGACGCAATCAATTCAAATTCTGCTACAACTAATCAGCAAAATGCAATTACTGTATTTCGGATGTCTATATCTGAGTTTGCTAAAAAATTACCAGACGACAATACTACTCTTTCCCTTGGGTATGAAAAATCTGCTGATCAATACGACTTAATCGCAAAATCTTCAAAACAAAAAGATTTTATCCCTGTTGGCGAAATCATCGTCAATTAAAAACTCCCCCATATTCGCCAATAGAACCCCTATTTCTAAGGTCTATTGTGCAAAAATTGGAAAAATTAAAAAACACACACCACATAAAAGTCCATATAAAACCCATATTCGCCTTGTTTCCTACTCTGGTATAATTTATCGTCTGACTTCTTCAAAGAATCACTGGACTATGAAATAACACAGAAGGGACAGTTTTAGTACTGGACTACTTTTTACAAAAAATAAATTAGAACACCTACTAACGAACTCATGATACAAACTAAGTATCTGAAATTTGTTGGTAGGCCTTAAGAGGATATTATGTCAAAGAAATTATCTAAAAAAGAAGCGTTGAACTTTAAAAATGAAATGCTAGCCCAATTTGATGACTATCTAACCGGATTGATTGAAGGAGAACAAAAAGCTAAAGCGGAAAAAATTTCTTATTGGATTTTAGATTGGATGACATATTTGGAGAGAGAAGAAAACTTTTCTCCTAACAAAATGCTAAAATACAAGCGCGGAAGTATTGTAAAAGTTCACTTAGGATTTAACGTCGGCAGTGAAGAGGGAGGATTACATTACGCCATTGTAATAGACGCAAACAATGACCTTAAAAATCCTGTTTTTACCGTTATCCCTCTCACGTCAGTTAAGCCGCATACTGATATAAAAAAACTTGGCAAAAACCAACTTTTTATAGGTGGTGAGATTTATGAGAAACTAACTCAAAAGCTCAATAAACTCCTTGAAAAATTAAGCAGTGTTCAATTGCCAGAAGCTACAGAAGCCGAATTAGGTGAATTTCAAGAAGAACTCGCTTACGCAAAACGAATTAAGGCGGAGATTGATAGAATGAAAACTGGAAGCATTGCTCTGATTGGTCAAATTACTACCATTAGCAAGTTACGCGTTTTTGATCCAAGAAATAAATTCGGAGTTCTTAAAGGAATTCGTGTTTCGGATGATATTCTTGATAAGATTGACGAGCATCTTCAAAATAATTTTTTCAAAAAAACAAAATAATATTTGACATTTTAAAAAAACAGGCTTATAATAATAGTACATAGCTCCTTGCGAGCATTAAGAAGACGTTATCCCCTTGCGGATACGAGAGCCTGTTCAAAGAACGGGCTCTTTTTGTAAATAAAAATAATGTTCCAAAACGCAATATAAGCCTGTTTAAGAGTCTTGTTTCCTATTCTGGTACAATTTACCGTCTGACTGTTTAAAATCGAAAATAGGGGCATTTTCGTAGCTCCTCGCATGGTATAAACTCCAAAACCTTTTCTAATTGCTTGCCTGCTGATGGAAAAGGAGTTAAACCCATGAAAATTACACAACACACGAAAAAAGACGGATCAGCAGTCTACCGCTCCAGTATCTATCTTGGCATTGATTCTGTAACTGGTAAGAAGATCAAGACTACCATATCAGCACGAACAAAGAAAGAACTCAGAAACAAGGTCACCCAGGCTAAGGTAGAATTTGAGAAAAACGGTTCTACACGGAAACAACGCTCACATATAACAACCTATAACGAACTTGCGGACTTGTTTTGGAAAACCTACCAGCATACCGTAAAGACTAACACGCAGATAAAGATAAAAGGCTGCTTAAATAATTACCTCTTGCCCTCATTTGGTACTTACAAACTAGATAAACTTACACCTGTCATTATCCAAACTCAGGTAAATAAATGGGCGGATGAGTACAATCAGGACGGAACGGGGTATAAAGAATACAATCATCTTCACGCCTTAAATAAACGTATTCTACAGTATGGAGTTTCTATCCAGGCATTAAACAATAACCCTGCTCGTGACGTTGTCATTCCTAGAAAGATAACAAGAGATAAACAAGAAATTAAATACTTTCAAGATCAGGAACTTAAAAACTTCCTCTCCTATCTCGATAACCTGGAGAATACCTTTATCAATTTCTATGATACTGTGCTTTATAAAACGCTCCTAGCTACTGGGCTGCGCATCCGTGAATGTCTTGCCCTGGAATGGTCTGATATTGACCTGCAGAACGGAACGATCGATATTAACAAAACACTCAACATTTTAAACCAGGTAAACAGTCCTAAGACAAAATCAAGCTATAGAGTTCTAGATATCGGTCATAAAACAGTACTCATGCTTCGTCTCTACCGAGCAAGACAAGCAGAAAACGGTAGAAACATTGGCTTAACCTATGAGAAAGTATTCTCTGATAGCTTTGACAACTATGTCAATACTCGAAAGGTTGATTATCGCCTACATAAGCACTTAAAAAACGCTAACTGTACTGATTTAGGCTTTCATGCTTTCCGCCACACTCACGCTAGTATCTTGCTTAATGCTGGCCTGCCATACAAGGAAATACAGACACGGCTTGGCCATGCAAAAATATCTGTAACTATGGATACTTACAGCCATTTATCAAAAGAGAACCAAAAAAGAGCAGTCTCATTCTTTGAAACTGCCCTCGAAAAAATAAAAAGTTCTTAAAAAAGTCCACAAAATAAAAAAAGCGATACATAAAATCCTTATGTATCAACGATTATAGAATGATTTCGGTATAATTGACTATTATACCGAAATTTTCTCATTTTTAAAAGAAAAAGGGCGCTGGTAAAGGATAATCTTCACCAACTCCCTATTTTTCTACTTATTCTAAGCCTAATTCTGCTAAGATTTGACGTTTGTAGGCAATCTTTTGGACTTCCTTGTCCTCATCTTCAGACCAATCTAGTTTAATTTCTGAAACAATCTGCCCAGGGCGATTTTTCAAGATATAGATGCGGTCGCTGAGATTGAGGGCCTCCTCGATACTGTGAGTAATAATCAGGGTCGTCAATTGCAACTGCTTGTGAATCTCAAGATACCAAGCGTGGAGTTCCATCTTGGTCATCTCATCCAAGGCGCTAAAGGCCTCATCTAAGAGAAAGAGCTTGTGCCCGAAAAGGTAAGTTCGAAGCAAGGCTACACGCTGACGCATCCCACCGCTGAGTTCATGGGGATACTTGTCTCGTACCGCTGTCAACTGGAAGGTCGCAAGAATGTCATCCGCGCGAGCAATAGCTTCCGCCTTATCCACTTTTTGAATCAAGAGGGGCAGGATGATATTTCCAAGCACCGTCTTGTGTTCCAAGAGCAAATCCTTTTGCAACATATAACTCACGCGTCCCTTAGGATTTTCCTCGCCATCAAGGACAATTCTCCCTGACTGAACTTCTAAAATCCCAGCGATTAGATTAAAGAGGGTGGTCTTTCCAACACCACTTGGGCCTAGGATGGAAACCACTTCACCTGAAGTCACCTGTAGGTTGATATCCTCTAAAATCCTCTCCTGACCATAGGCATAACTGACGTGTTCTAGTCTAATTTCTGTCATTATTTCACAAATTCGTTAGTGAAGCCTTTGTCTGTCAAGTCTTCTTTAAGGATACCATTTTCTTTATCCCATTTGTAGAAGGCATTCCAGCGAGCTGCGTCAAATTGACCCCATTTTTCCTTGTCGCTTGCGTATTCTTTTGACAAGTATTTTTGAGATTCGATGACAAAGTCACGTTTTTCCTGAAGTTCAGGTGCATTCTTGATGAGGATATCAGCTGCTTCTTCTGGATGCTCCATAGCATATTGGTAGCCTTTTTTGATAGCTTGGATGATTTTACGAGCTTCTTCTTTATTGTCTTTCAAATAGTCATTGTTGGCGATGATAACTGGTGAATAGTAGTCAAACTCCTTGACGTAGTCTTTCAAATACATGAAGTTAGCCTCTACACCTTGAGATTTAGCAAGGATACCATCCCATCCATAGTAGATCCAAGCAGTGTCAAAGACGCCATTGGCAATCGGTGTGATTGAGTTTGAGTCGTTGTTTGGTACTTTTTCTACCTTCTCAAAGTCCCCACCTTGTGATTCTACCAAAGTTTTCAACATAGCAAGTTCAGTTGGGTCATTCCATGTCCCGTATTTCTTACCAACCAAGTCTTTTGGACTGCTTACATTGTCAGATTTACGAGAGATGATTCCTGATGTATTGTGTTCTACAATAGCTGCAACGGCAGTAATTCCTGCACCTTTTTCCAATTTTTTAGCCATATAGTCTTGGAAATACACTGCAAATGGTGCCTTACCATTAATAACCAAGTCAGAAGAACTTTCTTCTGGTGGCAATTTCAAATCAACATCCACTCCAGCTTCTTTGAAATAACCTTTTTCCTTAGCCACATAAAGCCCTGTGTGGTTGGTATTTGGTGTCCAGTCTAGGATAAAGTCAATCTTCTTGAGTTCTGCTTCTTTGTTATCCTTAGAAGCAGTTCCTTGACCACAGGCCACAAGCACAACAGCTACAAGAGCTGTTAAAACAGTTAAAAACACTTTCCATGTTTTCTTCATTTCAATTTCCTCTTTTCTTTTTCAGAAACGTTCTAATTCTACGAACGTTTCCATTTAATAACATATTTTTCACTGATATCGACCAACTTCATACCAAGAAGACTGATAATCGATACCAGAATAATAATAGCAAACATGGTATCATACTGAAACAGTTTCTTGGACTGAATCATGTAGACACCTAGACCTTCAAAGCCTCCCAACCACTCAGATACCACTGTTGTGATAAAGGCGTAGGAGACACTGACCCTCAGACCTGCATAAAAGTAAGGCAGGCTGACTGGAATTTTAAAATGCCACAGGATTTGCCAAGGTTTGGCCCGCATCAGACTAAACAAGGTCAGCATATCCTTGTCACAATGCCTAAAACCGTCCAAAATGCTGACGATGATAGGAAAAGTTGTCGTCAAGATAATCAAGACAATCTTGGGCAGAATCCCATAACCTAGCCACAAGACCAGAATAGGAGCTATAGCAATAGTCGGGATAGTCTGAACAACCACCATCATTGGGTAAATCAGGTCATTAAGCCAAGTCAAACTGTCCATAAGTACAGCCATGAGACAGGCAATCAAGACTCCCAAAACCAACCCCAGTAAAGCCACTCTCAAGGTCGCCCAACTATGGTGCCAGAGAAATTCTCTATCACGAACAAAGGCCTGGAGAATTTCAAGAGGTGTCGGCAGGATAAACTTGGGGAGAAGTTTAAGAAAACCTGCTAACTGCCAGATTGACAAGACTCCCAGAAAACCCAATAGACTAATGTGTCGTCTCAGTATACTTTTCAAGTTTCTCATCAATACTTAAAATCTCTCCTACATTTATTTTGACATTGGCAAAGACATTGTCTGCCTCCTGTCCTGCTACTTCCAACGCTTCTTTGAGAATGCGCATAAGCTCATCAAACTCCCCTTCCAAGACCGTTTCAAATGGTGTCACCACCATGGTCACTTCTTGAGCTTGCAGATAGGCAATGACCTGATCGATTACGTAAATCCGATCAATCCCCTGTGCTAGGGGTAAAACTTGCAAGGCGATGCTTGCTTTCATAAAAACCTCCTCTTCTCGTTTTCCTTTGACAAAAAGAAAAACCTTTACCATATATGGAAAAGGTGCAGAATAGACTAAGTATCGTTCCCTACGCTGGCATTACCCAGATCAGGTGCGGTCGAAGTTTAACACTTCCTCTCAGACTGTACACAGACTCCCATATATTATATGGACATATGATAGCGCAAAATAAAAAAAATGTCAAGGAAACTGCTTACAGAAAAAGTAGGAAAAATTTCCTACTTTTTCTATACTCTCACACCATCACTATTTACTCTGTAGCCATCCACCGTTGTATTAACAGCTAAGGCACCTGAAGAGTAAGAATAATACCACTTACCAGAGACTTGATACCATCCTGTTTTCATTGCTCCTGAACCATCCAGATAATACCACACTCCATTTTCCTTTAACCAACCTGTCTGCATGTCACCAGATGATTTCAAATAATACCAGCTAGAACCATCCTTCAACCAGCCTGTTGATTTAGACCCATTTGATTTGAAATGATACCAACTACCATTTATTTTCTTCCAACCGACAGTCAGAACATCGTTGGAACTATCTTCTGGTTTATTCTGCGATGAAGAAACCTCCTCTAACTGGATATAGCGACGACTTCCGTTATAAGCAGTATAACTCAACCACTTGTATCCATCTTTTTCGAGAATTTGATCATAATGAACATTCTCCCCAGGATAATAGTAATCAATCGCAGTTGCGCTAGCTAGAGGCTGATTTTTGATAGCAGCCTTAGCCTTAAAATAATGTGTTCCCCCTGTTGAAGTTGAGAATTGACTATTTCCAACACTGCCACCAGCCAAATCTTTAAAATGAATAAAGCCAGTCATGGTATTGGCCTTCACAACGCGCTTGTTGTAAGATTCTCTTATTCCATAATTGTATTCCTCAATCTCAATCTCATCTCCTATTACATTTGACACCCAGGCAACATGACCATAAATTCCTGCAGTAGACCAAGCAATGGAGCCAATCGCTGGTCTGTTATCTACACGATATCCTTCACGACGAGCACGATAGCCCCATTCATTCGCATTTCCATAAGCTGCCGGAATCTCAAAACCATTGACATTACTCAAACGAAAGGCTGCAAAAGAAGTACACTGACGAGAATACATCCGCCACTTATCAATCTCCTGACTCCCATTTTTATAATAGGCAGGATAATCATCCCCACGCGCAATCGATCCATTTCCTCCGGAATAGGCATATACACTATCACCCGCTGCTAGCATCAATCCTACTACTAAAAAGGGAACAACCTTTTTAACCGACTTTCTAAAAGAAAATCCTGTCTCTATTACTTTAAATGATGAACTTTTCATTCTTCCTCCTTGAAATAGTATAGTACTCAATGAAAATCAAAGAGCAAACTAGGAAGCTAGGCGCAGGCTGTACTTGAGTACGGCAAGGCGAAGCTGACGTGGTTTGAATTTGATTTTCGAAGAGTATAAATCGAAGATTACCTTCACTTAAACTATTCGGAGAAAAAAGAAAAAGTGAGAAAATTTCTCACTTTAGTCAAGATAATGAATCAAATTCTTTTCTGTAAGGATATCTGAGTAAGTAAAGGATTCAACGTAAACATTAGCTTGTTTATCTCCTTCAACATTCCCAAATTCCACGATAAATAGGGATGGATAAACTTCAATTAGCTTACCCAATCTATTTTTTTGGCGCTTACGACCATTCTCCAAAGTCATTTCTACGACTTGTCCCTCATGTGCCTTGATTTCTTCTTTGATTTTTTTCATCTTAGCTACATCTGTAAATGCATCTGTCATCTTATTTCCTCCCTTTTTGAAATACTTGAAAATTTATTGTATTCTTTTTGGAAAATTAATTCCACCGTTCCACGAGCTCCACTACGGTTTTTCTCAATAATAACCTCTACCTTATTATTTGGTATGCCTTCCTCTTCTTCACCACCACGCTCATAGTAGTCGTCGCGATAAAGAAAGGCTACGATATCAGCGTCCTGCTCAATAGACCCAGATTCACGAATATCAGACAAGACCGGTCTCTTATCCTGACGTTGTTCTACACCACGAGAAAGCTGACTTAGAGCGATTACTGGAACCTTCAGTTCTTTTGCTAGGATTTTCAACTGACGTGAAATTTCTGAAACTTCTTGTTGACGATTTTCTCGGCCTGTACCTGTAATCAATTGCAAATAATCTATCAAAATCAAACCAAGATTACCCGTTTCTTGAGCCAATTTACGAGAACGAGAACGAATCTCTGTAATTCGAATTCCTGGCGTATCATCAATATAGATACTTGCATTAGCTAGATTACCCTGAGCAATGGTATATTTTTGCCACTCCTCATCAGTCAATTGACCCGTACGGATAGAATGAGATTCCACCAAACCTTCTGCCGCCAACATACGATCCACTAGACTTTCCGCACCCATTTCGAGTGAAAAAATAGCAACCGTTTTGTCCAACTTAGTCCCAATATTCTGAGCAATATTCAAGGCAAAGGCTGTCTTACCAACCGCCGGACGAGCTGCTAAGATAATCAACTCCTCCTCATGCAGACCAGTCGTCATATGATCTAAATCACGATAGCCTGTCGCAATACCTGTAATATCGGTCGTTTGTTGAGAGCGAGCTTCCAGATTTCCAAAGTTGATATTCAACACATCTCGAATGTTCTTAAATCCACTTCGATTAGCATTTTCGCTGACATCAATCAGGCCTTTTTCTGCCTGAGCAATGATTTCATCAGCTGGTTGCGAAGCCTCGTAAGCTTGATTGACAGACTCTGTCAACTTGGCGATTAATCGCCGTAACATAGCCTTTTCTGCAACGATTTTAGCATAATACTCCGCATTAGCAGAAGTTGGCACAGAATTGACAATCTCAACCAGGTAAGACAGGCCACCAATATTCTGCAAATCACCTTGATTATCAAGAATGGTACGAACCGTTGTTGCATCTATAGCATCGCCACGATCGGATAAATCGACCATAGCTTGGAAAATCAAACGATGGGCATACTTAAAAAAGTCCCGAGACTCAATATATTCTCGCACAAAAACAAGCTTACTCTCGTCAATAAAGATAGCCCCTAAAACGGATTGCTCAGCTAAGATATCTTGAGGTTGTACTCGTAACTCTTCTACTTCTGCCATCAGACTTCCCTTCCTTTTACAGTCTTGTCAAGAAGGTGTAAATTTATCCTTCTTTCACACGAAGATTGATTACACTTGTGATATCTTGATAGATTTTCACTGGTACATCAATCAAACCAACTGCTCGAATCGGAGCTTGTACTTGAATATGACGTTTATCAATCTTAATTCCAAATTGCTTTTGCAATTCTTCTGCAATCTTCTTATTGGTAATAGAACCAAAAGTACGGCCATCTGGACCAACTTTTTCAACAAATTCTACAACAGTTTCTTCTGCTTCAAGTTGGGCTTTAATTGCTTTTGCTTCTGCAATCATCTCAGCGTGAGCTTTTTCTTCAGATTTTTGTTTACCACGAAGCTCACCTACAGCTTGAGCAGTCGCTTCTTTGGCTAGATTCTTTTTGATAAGAAAGTTTTGTGCATACCCTGTTGGTACTTCCTTAATTTCGCCTTTTTTACCTTTTCCTTTGACATCTGCTAAAAAGATTACTTTCATTCTTCTTTCTCCTTTTCCTTTATTTCATTTAATACAATTTCTGTCAGTTTTTCACCTGCTTCTGACAAGGTTAAATCTTTAATTTGAGCTGCTGCCAAATTAAAGTGACCTCCACCTCCCAGTTCTTCCATAATCCGTTGCACATTCAGTTTACTACGACTCCGAGCTGAGATGGATATAAAGCCTTGTGTATTTTTCGCAAGAACAAAACTCGCTTCGATACCTGACATAGCTAACATGGCATCTGCTGCCTTACTAATAACAACTGTATCATAGCATTTCGAGTCCGTAGCTTCTGCTATCAATACATCTGAACCTAATTTACGCCCCTGTAAAATCAGTTCATTGACCTCACGATATTCTTCAAAATCTGTCGCAGCGATTTCTTGGATAGCAATACTATCACTTCCGCGCGTTCTGAGATAGCTAGCAACATCAAATGTCCGACTAGTCACTCGCGAGGTGAAATTTTTAGTATCCAACATCATACCAGCCATTAAAACACTTGCTTGCATACGACTCAAACGATTTTTCTTAGAATTCTGGAACTGGATCAATTCCGTTACCAACTCACTGGCACTGCTTGCACCACTTTCGATATAAGTAATAACTGCATTATCTGGAAAATCCTGATCCCTTCTGTGGTGGTCGATGACGATGGTTTGGGTAAATAAATCATAAAAATCTTTTGATAGAGTTAAAGCTGTCTTTGAATGGTCTACAAGAATCAACAAAGAACGATTGGTCACCATCTCCATTGCATCCTTAACAGACAACAGCTTCGTAACTCCTTCTTTTTCTAAGAATGTAACAGCTCGTTCAATATCCGGAGACATTTGTTCTTCGTCATAAAGAGCATAACTATTTTCAGTCACATTACTAGCAAATAACTGCATACCTACAGCAGAACCCAAAGCATCCATATCTAGATTTTTGTGACCAACTACAAAAACTTGATCCACACTCCGAATCTTATCTGAAATAGCCGTCATCATAGCGCGCGTACGAGTCCGTGTACGTTTGATTGAGGCTGCAGACCCACCACCAAAATAAACTGGATTTTTCGTTTCGTTGTTTTCCTTGACAACCACCTGGTCGCCACCACGCACCTCAGCCAAGTTCAAGTTGAGCAAAGCAACTTTCCCTATCTCATCATGATTTCCATCACCATAAGAAAATCCCATACTTAAGGTCAAAGGCAACTGTCTCTGTTTCGCCTCTTCTCTGAAAGTATCGATAACAGAAAATTTATCATTCATCAATTCCTCAAGTACAGTATAGTCAGTAAATAGATAAAAACGGTCCATACTCACTCGACGGGAGAACATGGCATGTTTCCCAGCAAATTCTGAAACAAAATTAGCTACAAAACTGTTAATATGACTGATATCAGACTCTGATGTTTTATCTTCTAAATCATCGTAGTTATCAACAGAAACAATCCCAATCACAGGTCGACTCGTTACTAACTCAACAGTCGCTTCGTATTCTCCAGACACATCAAAGAAATAAAGAACCCCAGATACCTTGTCCATATGAACCGAATAGCGGGTCTCACCCAAGGTGGCATAAGAACCTGGATTCCCCACAGAAGCCTTTATAATTGTTTGAATTAATGCAACATCAATCTCGCCCACTTCATTAGTCAAAATCAATTCAGCATAAGGATTGAACCATTCAACTTCACCTGACGATAAGTCTAATTTAATAACTCCGACAGGCATCTGTTCTAACAAGGTTGTCAAACTATCTTCAGCTTGGTGGTTTACATACTGGATTTGTTCTACTTCACTCCTTGAGTAATAGTCTCTCTGATGGATGAATAGTAAACTATATGAACCCAAAATAAGTAGCAAAAGAAATAGCGTTACCAGTGTATTCCTTACAAAAACAAGTTGCACAGATAGCACTCCGAACGCCACTATTCCTAATATTAAGGGGAAAATAGGACTTACATAAAATTTTTTCATTCCAAACCTCTTGGCACCCATTATACCATAATAACCACCAAAAAGCGACTTTTAAAAGAGGTAAATAGCCTGTTGATTATAGATTTATGAGCAAATAGGAGGATACATAAATCATCCCCCTAATTTCAACTTAACCCAATTCTATATCTTTATCTATCTGTTTTAACGCTCTACGACGAGAGCTGTCCCCATCCCTCCACCGATACAGAGAGGAGATAAACAGGTTTTAGTATCACGCTTCATCATTTAATATATCAGAGTCACTAGGATTCGGTACCCTGAAGCACCAATTGGGTGATCAAGAGCTATCTCACCACCATTGACAGTAACAATATTTGTGTTCAAATCATGTGTTTTACCGACTGCACAAGATTGGGTAGAAAAGGCTTCGTTTGACTCAATCAAGTCAAGATTAGCAACTGTTAAATTGCCTTCCCCAAATTCCTTTTGGGTCGGACAAATACGAGCAATCACTGGGAGCACCAATTCGCTAAGTTTCTATCCGAATGTTTATACCAGCTCTTCTGTTCCTTATCAACCATGTCATATGTAATCAAAATGTTCATCTCCTTTTCATCTAAACTCAGGCTAAAATAGTCCACTGGACTGTATTACTCCAACACTTAAGCCGGCTATGAGTCGTGTGCGTGTCCAAATCATGAATCAGTTTGAGCGAAAATCCCATGAATACAAGGCTATCAAGCGCTACTGGAAACTCATTCAACAGGATAGCCGTAAACTGAGTGATAAGAGATTTTATCGCCCTACTTTTCGTATGCACTTGACCAATAAAGAAATACTAAAGCTTTTTAACTATTCAGAAGACTTGAAACACCACTATCATCTCTATCAACTCTTGCTGTTTCACTTTCAGAATAAAGAGCCTGACAAATTTTTAGGGATCATTAAGAACAATCTAAAGCAGGTTCATCCTCTTTTTCAGACTGTCTTTAAAACTTTTCTCAAGGATAAAGAAAAGATTGTCAACGCCCTTCAACTACCCTACTCCAACGCCAAATTAGAAGCAACAAATAATCTCATTAAACTCATCAAACGCAATGCCTTTGGATTTCGGAACTTTGAAAACTTCAAAAAACGGATTTTCATCGCTCTAAATATCAAAAAAGAAAGGACAAAATTCGTACTTTCTCGATCTTAGCTTTTCTTCAACCCACTACAGTTGACAAAGAGCCAAAAAATCTTACCCGAAATTCTCCGAGGAGATTTCAGGTAAGATGTAATAAACTTTAGTCAATCAAATAAAGTACGAATTAACGTTCTACGATAACTGCAGTACCCATTCCTCCACCGATACAAAGTGTAGCAAGACCACGTTTTGCATCACGTTTTTCCATTTCGTGAAGAAGAGTAACCAAGATACGGCATCCTGAAGCACCGATTGGGTGTCCAAGAGCGATAGCACCACCATTAACGTTTACTTTTTCTGGATCAAGACCTAGTTCTTTACCAACTGCACATGCTTGAGCCGCAAATGCTTCGTTTGATTCTACCAAGTCAAGATCTGCAACCGTAAATCCACCTTTTTCAAGTGCTTTACGAGATGCATAGATTGGACCGCAACCCATAACTTTTGGATCAAGACCAGCACTTGCGTAAGATTTGATGGTTGCCAATACTGGAATTCCCAATTCTTTAGCTTTGTCAGCACTCATAACTACAACTGCTGCAGCACCATCATTGATACCTGAGGCATTACCAGCTGTTACAGTACCATCTTTCTTGAATACTGGACGAAGTTTAGAAAGTCCTTCAAATGAAGCGTCTTTTCTTGGGAACTCATCTGTATCAAATACAATAGGCTCTCCACGACGTTGTGGAATTTCAACTGGAACGATTTCTTCTTTAAAGCGACCAGCTTCAATAGCTGCAACTGCACGTTTTTGAGATTGTACAGCAAAGTTATCTTGGTCTTCACGAGTGATTCCGTATTGTTCAGAAACGTTTTCAGCTGTAATACCCATGTGGAAACCTTCGAAACCATCTGTCAAACCATCACGAAGCATAGTATCTACTACTTTAGAGTCTCCCATACGAGATCCCCAACGTTGGTTTTGAACAACGTAAGGAGCTTGACTCATATTTTCTGCACCACCAGCTACAACAATATCTGCATCTCCGCACAATACTGCTTGAGCTGCCAACTGAACTGCTTTCAAACCAGATCCACAAACTTTGTTAATAGTGAATGCTGGGGAAACAACTGGGATACCCGCGTTAACACTCATTTGACGTGCAACGTTTTGTCCTAGCCCTGCACCAAGAACATTACCCATGATAACTTCATCAACTTGTTCCGGTTTCAAGTTAGCTCTTTCGATAGCGCTCTTGATAACTAAACTTCCCAAATCAACAGCAGAAACATCTTTCAAGCTTCCACCGAAGGCACCTAGAGGTGTACGAACCGCTGCAACAATAACTGCTTCTTTCATTATTTGCTCCTTATAATCTTAGTATTTAAAGAATCCTTCTTTAGTCTTACGACCTAGTTTACCAGCTTCAACCATTTTTTTCAATAGAGGTGCTGGACGGTATTTAGGATCACCGAAGCCGTTATTCAATACTCCCATGATTGCCAAACATACGTCTAATCCGATTAAGTCAGCAAGTGCTAATGGGCCAATTGGATGGTTTGCCCCCAATTTCATAGCTTCATCAATTTCTTCTGCAGAAGCAACACCTTCACCAAGGATAAAGATAGCTTCATTAATCATTGGAATCAAGACACGGTTAACAACGAATCCATAAGAGTCTTTAACATCAACTGCAGTTTTTCCAATTTTTTCAGTCAATTCACGAACTGCTTTTACAACTTCATCTGAAGTTTGAAGTGCACCAATAACTTCAACTAACTTCATAACTGGTGCTGGGTTGAAGAAGTGCATTCCAATTACACGTCCTTGATGAACTGTAGCTGCAGCAATATCAGTAATAGATAGAGATGATGTGTTAGAAGCCAAAATTGTTTCAGGAGCAGTAATCTCATCCAATTGTTTAAAGATGCTGAGTTTGATATCTCTGTTCTCTGTAGCTGCTTCAATGACTAATTGAACGTGTTTAGCATCTTCGTAAGAAGTTGAAGGAATCAAGTTACCCAAGATTTTTCCTTTTTCTTCTTCTGACATACGTCCTTTTTCTACTGAACGAGCCAATTGTTTAGAGATGTTATCAATTCCTCTTTGTACAAATTCTTCTTTAATGTCATTAAGGTATACTGTAAAACCAGATTGAGCGAATACTTGCGCGATACCGCTCCCCATTTGACCAGAACCAATGATCATTACTTTAGAAATACTCATTATTTTCTCCTCTTCATTCTAATATATAAAGTTTATAAAGAAAGAATCGGAACAGTCTTTCAGCAAATGCTAAGCAACCGTTCCAAATTCATTATTATATGAATGCACCAACACCAGTGAGTTCACGACCAACAATCAATGAGTTTACTTCGTGAGAACCTTCATAAGTGTAGATTGCTTCAGCGTCTGCAAAGAAGCGAGATACGTCAGTTTCAAGAGTGATTCCGTTACCACCACATGTTTCACGTGCAAGGGCAACTGTTTCACGCATTACCAATGAGTTATGCATTTTAGCAAGTGCAGAGTTAAGCATCAATTCGTTACCAGCTTCTTGCATTTCTGCAATACGAGCTGAGTAAGAAAGTGCTGCTACTGCGTTAGCTTGCATTCTAGCCAATTTTTCTTGAACGATCTGGAATGAAGCAATTGGACGTTTGAATTGTTGACGATCTTTAGCATATTTAAGAGCTGCAACAAATGATCCGCAAGTGATAGCAGTTGCAATGTGAGCAACATCAGCACGAGTAAATGTCAAGATACGAGCTACATCGCCAAATCCGTTGATATTTACCAAACGGTCTGAATCCGGAACCTCAACGTTCTTCATAGTAATGTGACCATTACGCACGCAACGAAGAGAAACTTTGTGAGGGATTGGCTCAGCGTGGTATCCTGGAGCACCTTTACGAACGATGAAACATTTCACTCGTCCATCTTCAACATCGCGAGCGAATACTGGAACAACATCAGCTGTATCTGATCCACCAATCCAACGTTTTTCTCTGTTCAAAATCCATTTATCACCAACACGCTCAGCTGTTGTAGCAAGACCTCCAGCAATATCAGAACCAGACAATGGCTCAGTCAAAGCGAAACATCCTTGCCAGTCAAATGCAGCCAATTTAGGAAGGAATTCTTTTTGTTGACGCTCATCACCACCAAGCAAGACTGTGTTATAGCAAAGTCCACCGTGTACTGTGAAGAAAGTTGTTATTGAAACATCGAAATGACCTAATTCAACGATATAAAGTTCTGATGGTTTGTAGTTTCCTTCTCTTCCTTCGAACAATTTAGGGTTGTTCATGATTTGTGTTATAGTTAATATGCATGGGATAGCCTTTCTAAATGATTTATTGTGCAATTCTCTTTTACCAAGACTATCGCAACCATGCAAAAAAGCAACGGCAAATCCGTTGCTTTTTTTGGAGATAAGAGACTATTGTCCCAGACTCTATATATTTAAACGATAATAGCTTATGATTCTTTTACTTCGAGAAGACCGATATCTCCATCTTCACGACGATAAATCACATTGGTTGTCTGATCTTCAACATCCACATAGATAAAGAAATCATGTCCCAACAAATCCATCTGTAGAATAGCTTCTTCCAAATCCATTGGTTTTAAATCAATTTGTTTTGAACGAACAACTCTAGACTGGACAACATTTGAATCTTCCACTAAAGCATCTGTAAATAATTGGCTAGTTGCTACCTTATTTTTATTTTTACGCTCGATTTTTGTTTTATTTTTACGAATCTGACGTTCGATTTTATCGGTTACAAGGTCAATTGAACCATACATATCTTGAGATACATCTTCTGCACGAAGAGTAATTGATCCAAGCGGAATCGTTACCTCCACTTTAGCAGTTTTTTCACGATACACCTTCAAGTTAACTCGAGCATCCAACTCTTGTTCAGCTTGAAAATACTTTTCGATCTTTTCGAGTTTAGAAACTACATAATCACGAATTGCTTCTGTTACTTCTAGGTTTTCACCACGGATACTATATTTAATCATATGAGTACCTTCTTTCTAAACATTTTTGTTTTTATGATTTCATTATAACGCTTTCATTTTATTTTTGCAAATTTTTTCCTCATCTTACAAGGGAAAATGTTTTTACATCTTCAGCACCAGCTTCTTCCAACAGTTTCTTCACACGATTTATAGTTGTTCCAGTAGTATAAATATCATCTATAAGTAGGATTTTTTTAGGAATAGTGACTCCACTTTTAATAAAGAAAGGAAGTTCTGTCCCCAAGCGTTCTGAACGATTTTTAGAAGAACTGGCTCGCTCTTCTCTTTTCTCTAATAAATCCAGATACTCAAAACCTGCTGCCTCTACCAAACCTTCAACCTGGTTAAATCCCCTCTCAAGCAATCTTTCAGGACTTAGGGGAATGACTACAAATTGATACTCTTTGTACTTTTTTAACTCCTCACTTAAAAATGAAGCGAAAACTTTTCTTAAAAGGAAGTCTCCATCAAACTTATACCGACTGAAAAAATCCTTCATAGCTTGATTGTAAGTAAAAATCGCTCTATGACTGACCTCAACTCCTTCTTTACACCAAAATTGACAATCTTGACACTTTGTTGACAACCCTGTTTTCATACAGTTTGGGCAACACTCTCCTCCAATCCTCTCGAAAGTAGAATCACAGTCTGAACAAAGACAAGAATCATCATTCTTCAGAAGTAAGAGACTACTAAAAGTTAAAACAGCCTTCATAGTCTGCCCACACAATAAGCACTTCATAGCCCCGCCTCCTTGTTCATCTGCTGAATTTCCTTAATTGCCTTCTTGATTGAAGCATTTAATCCATCATGGAAGAAAAGTAAATCTCCTGTTGGTCTATCCATGCTTCGTCCAACTCGTCCACCAATCTGAATCAAACTAGACTTGGTAAACAGACGATGATTGGCCTCTACTACGAAAACATCCACACAAGGGAAGGTAACTCCACGCTCCAAGATTGTCGTACTGATAAGTATTGTCAGTTCTCCATCTCGAAAAGCTTGTACTTGCTCTAATCTATCTTCTGTGATAGAAGATACAAAGCCAATTTTTTCATTTGGAAATTGCTCCTGTAAGATTTCTTTTAACTGTCCTCCTTTCTTAATTTCTGAAGCAAAAATGAGTAACGGATAACCTGTCTTTCTCTGCTTCTCAATATAAGACTTTAACTTTGGTGACAAACGATTCTTATCTAAGTAGCGATTAAAATCCGATAACCAGACAGGTTTAGGAATAATCAACGGATTTCCATGAAATCGTCTTGGCAAGCTCAATCGTTTTAGTTCTCCTATGCGAACCTTCCTATCTAACTCATCAGTCGAAGTCGCTGTTAAAAAGATTCTCAATCCATTCTCCTTTACACTATTCTTGACAGCGTGGTAAAGCGTGGGATTGTCAACATAAGGAAAGGCGTCTACTTCATCCACTATCAGTAAATCAAAAGCTTGATAAAATTTTAATAACTGATGGGTTGTCGCAATAACTAGTGGTGCTCTAAAATAAGGTTCCGATTCTCCATGTAAGAGGGCTATCTCACAAGCAAAATCCTTTTGCAGGCGCTTATACAGCTCCAAACAAACATCTATGCGAGGACTGGCCAAACACACTGCACCTCCTGCATTAATCACTTTAGCCACTACTTGATAAATCATTTCTGTCTTTCCAGCTCCTGTCACCGCATGTACCAAGGTTGGCTCTTGCTTGTCGACAGCTCGAATTAGTCCCTCTGACACCTTCTCTTGAAAAGGAGTTAATTGACCACGCCATCTAAGAATTTCTTGCTTCGGAAAATTCTCCTGCGGAAAATAGTATAAAGCTTGATCACTCCGAACTCGCTTCATCAGCAAGCATTCCCGACAATAGTAGGCACCAATAGGTAGATACCATTCCTCCAGAATAACACTATCACAACGTTGACAGAAAAGTTTCCCCTTCTCCTTTCTCATTGCTGGAAGTTTCTCCGCCAACTGACGTTCCTCTTCTGTTAATTCATTCTCCGTAAACAAACGACCGAGATAATTTGGATTTACTTTCATACTTCTTTATTCGTAAAAACCTAGCGCTTTAGATGATTTTTTAGTACAATTAAATCATGGAATTTAGAACAATTAAAGAGGACGGTCAAGTCCAAGAAGAAATCAAAAAATCACGCTTTATCTGTCATGCCAAGCGTGTTTATAGCGAAGAAGAGGCTCGTGACTTCATTACTGCCATCAAAAAAGAACACTACAAAGCTACGCATAACTGCTCTGCCTTCATTATTGGGGAACGTAGTGAAATCAAACGTACAAGTGATGATGGTGAGCCCAGTGGTACTGCTGGCGTTCCCATGCTTGGGGTACTAGAAAATCACAATCTCACCAATGTCTGTGTGGTCGTAACACGCTACTTTGGTGGCATTAAGCTAGGCGCTGGAGGATTGATTCGTGCTTACGCAGGTAGTGTCGCCTTAGCTGTCAAAGAAATTGGCATCATTGAAATAAAGGAACAGGCTGGCATTGCTATTCAAATGTCCTACACTCAGTACCAAGAATATAATAACTTCCTTAAAGAACATACTCTCATGGAGCTGGATACAAATTTTACAGATCAAGTCGATACGATGATTTATGTTGATAAAGAAGAAAAAGAAAATATGAAAGCTGCACTTATAGAGTTTTTTCATGGAAAAGTTACCTTGACTGATCAAGGTTTACGAGAAGTTGAAGTTCCTGTAAACTTAGTGTAAATAATAGATAATGCAGCGTTTCACTGATATTTTCACCGCTACTTTAATTAGCAACATAAAAAGATACTTGCCAAGACCTACTAGAAAAGGAAGCAATTAAAAAAGAAAACGGATATCGTTCCACTTTATACATATTTGCTAGAATTAGCCTACTACAATCGCTTAAAAATTAATGGCTTAGACCTATGATATAAAAAAATCCTATCGCTTCGATAGGATTTCTATATTTTACAAATGGTATAGATAGCGTTATACTAGAAATATCTTATACAAAGAGGTATTCATATGTCTATTTATAACAACATTACTGAACTAATCGGTCAAACTCCGATTGTTAAACTCAACAACATTGTGCCAGAAGGGGCTGCAGATGTCTATGTAAAACTTGAAGCATTTAACCCTGGTTCTTCTGTAAAAGACCGTATTGCTCTTAGCATGATTGAAAAAGCTGAACAAGACGGTATTCTGAAACCTGGTTCTACTATTGTTGAAGCAACAAGTGGAAACACTGGTATTGGACTTTCATGGGTAGGTGCTGCTAAAGGGTATAAAGTTGTCATCGTTATGCCTGAAACTATGAGTGTAGAACGCCGTAAGATTATCCAAGCCTATGGTGCTGAACTCGTCCTTACGCCTGGTAGCGAAGGAATGAAAGGTGCTATTGCTAAGGCTCAAGAAATCGCTGCTGAACGTGATGGTTTCCTTCCTCTTCAATTTGACAATCCAGCTAATCCAGAAGTACACGAAAGAACAACAGGAGCTGAAATACTAGCTGCTTTCGGAGCTGATGGTTTAGATGCCTTTGTTGCTGGTGTTGGTACTGGAGGAACTATTTCAGGTGTTTCTCATGCTCTTAAAACTGCTAACTCAAACATTCAAGTTTTTGCAGTTGAGGCAGACGAGTCAGCTATCTTGTCAGGTGAAAAACCAGGTCCTCACAAAATTCAAGGTATCTCTGCTGGATTCATTCCAGATACACTTGATACAAAAGCTTACGATGGTATCGTTCGTGTGACATCAGATAATGCTCTTGCACTCGGCCGTGAAATCGGTGGAAAAGAAGGCTTCTTGGTAGGTATTTCTTCAGCTGCAGCTATCTACGGAGCAATTGAAGTTGCCAAGAAATTAGGTACAGGTAAGAAAGTCCTTGCTCTAGCACCAGATAACGGCGAACGTTATTTGTCTACAGCACTCTATGAATTTGAAGTGTAGTCTCCTAAATACACTTAGCCCTTATTATAGGGCTTTTTGTTTACCTTTTTAAATAAACCTCTGAATCCCCCTCCAACAAAGAAAAGGAAGCTGATTTGCTTCCTTACTTTTTATTAGTTATTCAAGGCTGCTGCCATTGTAGCTGCAACTTCTGCTTCAAAGTCGTTTGCAGCTTTTTCGATACCTTCACCAACTTCAAAGCGAGCGAACTCAACTACTGAAGCGTTAACTGATTCAAGGTAAGCTTCAACTGTCTTGCTGTCATCCATGATGTAAACTTGTGCAAGAAGTGTGTAAGCTTGGTCAACTTTAGTGTTGTCAAGCATGAAGCGATCCATTTTACCTGGGATGATTTTATCCCAGATTTTTTCTGGTTTACCTTCTGCAGCCAATTCAGCTTTGATAGCTTCTTCAGCTTGAGCGATTACTTCATCAGTCAATTGAGCTTTAGATCCGTATGCCAAGTGTGGAAGAGCTGGTTTACCAACCATAGCACGGCTTTCATTATCTTGGTCGATAACGTGGTTCAATTGTGCCAACTCATCTTTAACAAATTGCTCATCCAATTCTTTGTATGAAAGAACTGTTGGTTTCATAGCAGCGATGTGCATTGAAATTTGTTTAGCAAGTGCTTCGTCTCCACCTTCGATTACAGAAATAACACCGATACGTCCACCATTATGTTGGTATGCTCCAAAGTGTTGTGCGTCTGTTTTTTCAATCAATGCAAAGC
>CAUQZY010000001.1:0-73031 GCA_963522395.1 uncultured Streptococcus sp. | reverse complement strand
AGACCGTCTTGAGCATCAGCAAGGTTCACATCCTTCCATTCATCCCCGTAAGTCACCAATTTTTCTTTGACCATATCACCAAAGTTCTTACCATCTGCTTGGACAAATGTTGGCGGAATAAAGATATTACGCAAAATTTTGCTTGCTCCAGTTTGTCCATTTAGCTGAGAAGCATAGGCTGTGCGATCAAATCCAAAGGCAATAGCCTGACGGAAATCCTTATTTAAGAGAGCCTTTTTAGTAGATGTCTTTTGTTCTTCGCTAGTCTTAGAAGTATATTTATAGGACTGACGGTCGATGTTTGTCCCCACTACATAAGTCGTAGAGTCCTGTTGCGTATAGACAATATTGTCTTTCATCTCTTTCTCAAGCTCTGCAAAACTTGCACTTGTTGGATAGAGACGAGCTGCTGAAAGGCTACCGTCTTTAAAGTTTTCTGCAGGTTTACTAGTATCTTGACCGTCCCAGAATGACAATTTAACTTTGTCAATATGAACATTGTCCTTATCCCAGTAGTTAGGATTTTTTGCAAATTCAACAGTAGATTTGGTCACAATGGATTTCAACAAATAAGGACCATTATACAAGATACTGCTTGGATCTGTTGCTTTGGCAAAATCATCCCCTTTTGAGTTCAAAAACTCTTCATTAACTGGTGCTAAAACACCCATTGTTGTTTTAGAATTCCAAAAACTTTCAGGTTTGTTCAAAGTGTATTGGACTGTTTGATCGTCAAGGGCTTTAATTCCGACTTGAGAGAAATCTTTAATTTCCCCTTTAGCGTAGGCGTCCAAACCTTTAATTGAATCCTGTACCAAGTAAAGGGCTTCTGATTTCTTATCTGTTGCATATTTAAGACCTGTCACAAAGTCCTGAGCCTTAACAGGAGCATACTCTTCTCCCTCAGATGTATACCACTTGGCATCCTGACGAATCTTATAAGTGTAAGTCAAGCCATCCTTAGAAACTGACCAGTCCTCTGCCATTGAAGGAATAAGGTTCCCGTATTTATCATTTTCAAGCAATCCATCAATCACATTACTAGTAATGTCAGCAGTTGCTGCCTTACCAGTTGTTAAGTAGTTGAGATTATCTGGGTCTGTCTCGTAGGTAAATGCAAAAGTCTGCTCACCTTTAGCACCAGAACCACCAGAACAAGCTGCTAAGACACCTGCAGCTAATAAAGTTACTCCCGCTAACGCTAAAACTTTTCCTGTTTTCATAGTCTTCTCCTTTGTTTTTTTATTCATTATATACCCTTTTTTTATATTCTGTCAATATAATTTTCTGAATTTTTTGATTTATCCTATATATTCTTACAATTCAGTCTCTTTTCTTCTAAAATATAACTCTACTTTTACTCTAGACAAGCAAAATGGAGAAAATCAAGTTGATTTTCTCCATTTCATTTCTTTTATCGTCACGTAAGATGCTTACTTTAATAAATTATTTTTCTTCCTTTTTTCTTGCCACTAATCCCAAAGAAGTAGTTGCTGCAATAATCGCAAGTACGATTGATGCTTTTGAATCTTTTATACCTGTTGTAGGAAGTTTTTTAGCATTCTCTACATATACAACTGATTGAGTTGCTTTTGGTGCCATATATGATACTTGAGAATTTGAAATTGCTTGTTCAGCAAGTTTCTTGGCATCATCTGAAACAACTGGTTTAGAATCTTGCTTTTCATCCTTCACTTCTTCATGTGGAAGATTTTTCTCTTGATCAGGTTTAACTTCAGGTTTGTTATCTTCGGGTTTGTTAACTTCAGGTTTTTTATCTTCTTTACGTGGAGGAAGTTGCTCTGGAAGAATCGGTGAGACTTCTTTCTTAGTACCTACTAAAACAACCTCATCAATAGCTTTAGTTAATACTTCTTCACTATCAACTACACGACTAACTTCATTTCCATTAGCTTTAAAGATTGTAGCTTTGATCTTCTTACGACCAACTACACCTGGAGTTTTAACAACGCGTTCTCCTTCTTTAAGAGATGGATCAAGCTCCTCTACAACGTTGAATTTGATTTCTTCTTCTTTAACTTCTTCAGTGAATGTTAATTCAGGTTTTTCAGAATTTTCATGAACCAAATTAGAGATACGTCGTTTTAGAAGATCTTTATATTCTTCTTCTAATGTAACAAGTTCAGTTTGTTTATCTGCTATACATTTGTGAAGTTCTGTAACTTTAGCATCTGCAGCTGCTTTATCAGCCTTAGCTTTAGCATAATTGTCTTTAGCATTTTCTAGAGAAAGTACTAATTCTTCTGCTTTAACTTTTTCAGCCTCTTTCGTTTTAACGTTTGCTTCAGAGTCTTTAACATCCTTATCAGCTTTTGCCAATTTAGCTTTCGCAACAGTAAGAGTATCATTAGCTTTTTTAGCTTCATATTGAGCGGTTGCTAATGCAACTTTAGCTTTGTTAAGTTCAGCAGCTTTATTAGTAAGACCTTGACGTAAGTTGTCTAAGTTAGTTTCAGCTTTTCGAAGAGCTTCTTCAGCGGCTGTAAGTTTGCTAGTTGCATCAGCAAGAGCTTTTGCAGCAGCTGGTAATTGAGGTTTGTATTGTTGAGCAGCAGCTAAGTTGTTTTGAGCTGTAGTTACTTCATCTTTGGCAACTTCAACTGCTTTGTCAGCGGCTTGTTTTTTAGCACTATATTCTTTTGCAGCGGTTGGATCGTTTTTGATTTCAGCGCCTAATTTAGAAAGTTCAGTTACAATACTGTTTTTCTCTTGTCCATCTTTTTTAGTTGGAACTCCAGCTGTTTGGAAGTTGTGGACAAAGATTTCAAAGTTAGAGAAATATAAATTTTTATTTTTTCCTTTTGCATCAGGGTTAATGCTAAGTGTAGCTGTAACACTTGTTGCATTGTATTCAGACGCTTGTCGTCCTTTTGCGTTCTCTTTACGAAATGCTATGCTTCCACCGATAGAAAGCGCATTTTCCCACTCACGATGAGGTTCACCTTGAAAGTCAGGCCCCTTATCTGGATATCTTTTAGCGGTATTTCTAAACATTTTCTGTTTGTATGCTTCATAAATGTACTCTTTCAATTGCCCCATTGTTAGTGGAAATTTTCGATTAGCAGCTTCTTGTAATGACGGATAACTCTTATCCGCAATGAGATTAACTTTGCTAGGATCAGGATTAACATTGCGAGGATCTCCAATGACATGCATTATATCACTTTGGTTTTGAGTTTGATCAGTTCTAGATGATAAACCATTTTCTCTTGCCGCATCATTGATTCCATCATAGTCATAGGTAGCATAGTCAAAGCTACTACCTTTAAGAACTTTTCTATACTTAAAATTGTCAGTAGTTGGATTTGTATTCCCTTCGAATTTTACATTGTTACGATGGTCTGCAGCTTTATTAGCAAATTTTTGCATACCAACAGTCGTTGTAATTTTAGGGTTTCCTAGTGCCTCACGGATTTGGTTAACAATGTGAAGACCAAATAGATTGATTTCTGTCTTTTGATCCTCTGTTAAGTTCCAAATATCAACTGGGCGTGTGTCAGTTGTATTAGTATATGTATTTTTAGCCATATTAGCTGCTGCTAAACGTTGTAATTCTTCAGCATTTGCTTTTACAACGGCTTTGTCTTTTGTGCTAAGTTCGTTTTCTTTCTCTGCCCCCTCTTTAGTACTGTTATTAGGATTGTTTTCACCCATTAATTCAGCACGTTTGTTTAATGCAGCTGCAAAGTCTTCACCTAGGTTGAATTTAACATCAGTGAAATCGTATGCTTGTGGAGCTTCTCCAAGATCTTTAAGTTCTTTTTCTTTATCTGCTAAAGTTTGTTTTTTAGCGTTTAAGTCGTTTTCTTTAGCAGTCACATTTGCAGTAGCAGCTGCATCAGCTTTTGCAGCATCATCTCTTGCTTTTGCAGCATCATCTTTTGCTTTTGCAGCTGCAGTTTTAGCTTCTTGAGCATCAGCTTTTGCTTTTTCAGCTGCAGTTAGAGATGGAGTACCATTTTCTAAGTCTTGTACTTTTTTAGCAGCAACATCGATAGCAGCAGTTGCTTTATCAGCATCAGCTTGTTTTGTTGCTACATCTTTCGCAAGAGCGTCTTGAGCATCTTTTTTAGTTTTTACATCAGCTTCAGCAGTTTTAACAGCTGCCGCAGCTTTAGTTGCGTCGGCTTTAGCTTTTTGGATAGCTTCCGGTGTAGCTTCCTTTGCCTTTTCAGCTGCTGCTTTTTCCTTTTCTGACGCTACTTTTGCATCAGCTTCTGCCTGCGTTAGATTAGCTTCTTTTTGTTTAATTGCATCTTTAGTATCTAAAACTTTTTTCTCAGCATCTGCGATTTGTTGATCAGAAACTGACTTCAGTGTTTCTACCTCTGTAGTTTCCTTATTGAGAGTTTTATCACTTGCCTCATCTGCATTTACTTGATGAACTGAAAATGCAGTAAAGGCTGCTGCAGTTGCTACCAAGGCTGTCTTTATTTTTTTATCCATCTGGTTTAAAGCTCCTAAATATTTTATACGTATTTGAAGCTGATTATATCATTTTTTTAGCTTTTTTTCAAGTTTTTAGTTCGTTTTTATATGTTTTATATGTGTATCTAATATCTCAAAAAAATCGAAGATATCTATCCTCGATTTCATTCACTATTTGACTTTTCTTAGATACTTCATTGGATAAAATACGAAATCTGCATAAGGTATTTTCTTAGAGAGATAAAGTATTACGATTGAACCAAACCATCCTAGAAGGAGCCCCATCACTATATGGATAAAGATATTGCTAACACCTAGTTTCAATAAAGCAATTCTAGTTACAGAAACTATTGGCGCATGCAGAAGATAGATTACCAAACTATCTTTTCCTATCTTTCTGAAATAATCAGCAAAACGACTCAATTTATCACTTAAAATAGGATAGGAAGCCATCGCTAAAATTACAGAAACTGGGAAGATGAATCCATTTAGCCCCGGTCTATCATATGAAATATAAAAAGTAGGTCCAGATAATTGCCAATATATTAAAAATACTGTAATGATGACAAGGGTCACACAACTAATCGACTTCCATCTATTTGTTAAAAAAGTTCCAACACCTGAGTGTCTGAGCCATGATCCTAACAAAAAGAAGAAAGTCCATAGAAAAATTTTCTGAACGATATAGATATTAGTTGGTGCAAATATAGAAAGAAGGTAGGCAACTACACTGATGATAAATAACTGATGATAGGATTTTATCCAAATAGAAAGGAAGGCAACAACCAAGTAAATCCACCACAAAACATAGAGATACCACGATACTCCAAGAGGTGTTTGATAAATATTTAACAAATCCCAAAAAGAAGCTGCATTCCTTACTGTCGCTCCGCCTAATTTTTGAAGTCCAAACTGTATGATAGAATAAAACAAATAAGGAATTCCTAAAATAATTGTTTTCTGTTTTACAAAGGTTACAAAAGTCTTTAAATTGTCTACTGGTTTAAAGAAAAAACCTGACAAAGCATAGAATACTGGTATATGAAACAGATAAAAAATCTGAGTCACAAATAATAACCATTGATTACTATCTTCAAATCTTTTGGATTCAAATAGTCCTAAAACAACATGACCAAAAACAACCATTAAAACTGTTAAGCCCTTCCCAAAATCAATCCACTCGATTCGGGCAGGCTTTTGTTTACTAAAACTATTCATTTCTTTTGATATCTCCTGTTAAGATGAATAAAATGAGGAAAAGAAGTATTCCCCCATTTTAACATCAAATCTTTAGTTTCCCAACTCTTCCTCTACAACATTCAAGGCACGTTCAATGACTACATGCATGTCGTAGTATTTATAATCGGCCAGACGCCCGCAGAAAATGACCTTATCATTCTGTGCTGCTTCTTCTTGATACTTAGCAAACATAGCATTGTTTCTCTCATCATTGATTGGATAATAAGGCTCATCTCCACGTTTCCAATCGGCTGGGTATTCACGAGTAATAACCGTTTTATCTTGTGTACCATACTCAAAATGTTTATGCTCAATAATGCGAGTATAAGGAATTTCACGTTCTGTATAGTTAACAACTGCATTTCCTTGATAGTTCTCTTCATCAAGAACTTCATGCTCAAAACGAAGACTACGGTATTCTAACTCACCATGTTTATAATCGAAATATTGGTCAATCATCCCTGTAAAGACAACTTTTTCAGCAGAAGCTTCTAATTCCTGACGATTGGCAAAAAAGTCAACTCCAAGTTCTACTTCAACATCTTTCAGCATATTTTCAATGATAACGTTATACCCCCCAATAGGAATTCCTTGGTAACGGTCATTGAAGTAGTTATTATCAAAAGTCAAACGAACTGGTAGACGTTTGATGATAAAGGGGGGAAGGTCAGTCGCGGAACGTCCCCATTGCTTTTCAGTATATCCTTTGATCAACTTTTCATAAATATCTGGACCGATCAACTTGATAGCCTGTTCTTCCAAGTTTTTAGGTTCAACGTCCTTCATGTGAGCCGTTTGATCCGCAATCTTATCTTTGACCTCTTGAGGAGTTTTTGTCCCCCACATAGCATAGAAAGTATTCATATTGAAAGGTAGATTATAAAGGCTACCCTTGTAATTAGCTACAGGCGAGTTGATGTAGTTGTTGAATTCAGCAAATTGATTAACATAATCCCAGACTTTCTTGTTAGAAGTATGGAAGATATGTGCACCATATTTATGAACATTAACCCCTTCTACATTCTCACAGTAGATATTTCCACCAATGTGGTCACGTTTATCAATAACTTTTACTTTTTTTCCACGCTTGGTTGCTTCATAAGCAAAAATTGCTCCAGACAAACCAGCACCAACGATTAGATAATCGTACATAATACACTCCTTTATTTTTTTAATAATTGTTGCTTTAACTCACCTAGATTTATTACTTTAAAAATCAAAATCATACTAGCATAAATTATTGCTCCCAGAACAGCATATAGTCCCACATTAATCATCGGTGATACATTTAGGAATTGTTTTATAAATAGTAGGATACCATACATAACTCCAGATGAGATTATAATTTTAATCAATGAACCTAGAATGGGCACCTCTCTCAAATAAGAACGAGTATAGAATAACTGTATCAGCCATACTAGTACCTCTGTTAAAACAGATACAATTGCCGCACCTATATAGCCCAACTTTGGAAGCAAGAGAAGATTTAAGCCTACACTAACAATAGCAGGAATTGTTGTTGACAACATAAATTCTTTATTTTTATTATGAGGTATCAAAATTTGAATCCCCATAATATTGGTCCAACCAATAAAGAACATTCTAAAAATCATAATTGCTATCGCATAACGTGCCTCTTGAAAATCTTGCCCGAGGAAAAAGGTAACAAAGTCATCATTTACAATTAGCATTCCTGCCATAATGGGGAAAATTACCAAATTATAAATCAGAAATGACATCTCATGCATTTTGTTAACTGCTTTATGATCTCCTGTAGATAAAAGATTTGAAACTCGTGGCAACATGACACTTCCTAATGAAGTTACCAATGTTAGTAGAATCTTTACTAATTTCAGTGATTGGTCGTAAATACCAACATCCCTTTTGGATGCTAGCACTCCAAGCATTGTACTATCTAAGGTAATGTAAAGCGATATCGCAATCTGGGGTAAGAATAATAAGATTACTGGCTTCAAATGCTGTCTAGCATATTTCCAATCAAAGTGCGGTTTCCCAATAAACTCTCTTGCTGGTAACCACATACTTAATTGGCCTAACAACTCAAAAACCGTAATCAGTGATATATATAAATAGAGATTTTCAGGTGTTTTTATGAAAGAAAATATAGAAATAACACCAACTAACCTAACTGTGATATTTCTGATTGTAATTTTTCGAAAATCTTCTAAACCTTGAAATAACCAAGAAATATCTAGACCTTTTGAAATTAAACTTAGACCTAAAATATAAGCTACAGGATTTTGCATAGCCGGTAAAGTAAGACAGAGAAGGATATAAAGTGCAGAAGAGAACAAAGTCGCTCCTAGTTGCAGTGTATAAATCCCCCAAAAATTCTTTCTAGTATCTTTCCTACTACCTGAAATCGCCTTAGTACCATAATTGTTTACTCCCAGAGTAGCTAGCATAAGAAAATAGGTAACAATTGAGTTAAAATAACTATAGGTTCCCAAATCATCGGAACTGAAGACCCTAGTGACATAAGGTGTCGTAATAATCGGTAAAATGATGATTAATAATTGATAAGAGAGATTATAGGCGTAATTTTTTAGAACTTTCATTATTTTTTACTTCTAAACATATTTTTAGTACCCGTCTGTAAATTTACAATTCAAAACTTGATTTTTCTGGGAATTTAGACTGAAATGCTTGATGTATTTTTTGATCATATTCAGAGAATTTTCCATCTTCATCCGTATCGTTGATACAAATAATCTTATATTTCTCATTATGAATAGCACCTTGAATTTCTTCAACTTCCCAAATATCAAAATACTTCCCAAAATGAATAGATTGGGGCATAAACTTACCAGACTCTACATTCCAATGAGACATAACATAGTGACTAATATCTGATAACTGTCTAAATCTATGAGAGCTAACTTCTTCCAATAATTTCGGTTCTTTTTCCCAGATTAAATCAAAAGTCGATTTTAAATGCGACAAGCCAATATGGTAATTTTTATATCCTAAAATACCTGAATAAAAAATACTGAAAATATTCCCAACTAGGTACTTCCCTAATTTCAAACTATAAAATTTACGCCATTCCGAGAAAGGTTTTCTTTTTTTGCTAAAATGTTTATTCATCAGAATGGTATTGTTTAATTCGATATGATTGAAACTTTCTCTAGGAGTTATTGGTAAGTAAATCCCAAAATCCTTTGGAAGATTTTCTTTAAAGAAATCATCTGCTGTAGTAGGTGCAGCAAAATACATATCATCATTTAAAAGAATAAAATGCTCACTTAACTCTTCAATTCTATGTAAATTCAACTCAATTACATTAGAGTTATAAGTTGGAAGGTATTCCTGAGGTATATAATCAGTATGTTTTACAATTTTTAATTTTGGATTCTTTGTATTTAACCATTCTGGCACATGACCATACGTTATAAAGAAAATACGGTTAATCCAATCTGCATAACGTTCAACCGAACGGAACCAATACTTGAAATTTTCTGATGGTCTGTATCGATTGGCGTTGTTTGATTCTGACCATTCAACATCAGATTCATATAACCTCTTTTCTTGTAACCAATCAGGATCTGTACCATCAACCCAAGTAATTACAAGATCTATTTTATTATTCATATACTTCTCCAAAGAGTCTATTTAATTATCTTATCCACTGCGGTCTTTAGATAATAACCTTCTTTAAGATTCTTCATAATATTTTTAGCATTTGTTGCCATTTGCAAATATTCATCCTGACTAATTTTACCCAGTATTTCAGATAATTCAAACAGACTATTAACTGCCAAGCCTACTCCATTCTTCTCAACAAAGTTCGCCTCAGCTGAATCTTTCCAAACAATAACAGGTAGACCTGAAGAAAGATACAGGGATAACTTATGGGGATTATTATATCTTAAATAATTTCCTGTTACCCCGTCGCAAGTATCTAGACTTTCTCCATCCCATACTAATCCGAATCCACTATTTAAATGGTTAGGAACATCTTCTGGAGCAAAGGCACCTAAATAGGAAACATTAGAAATCTCTTTTACTGGTTGAAAACCAATTCCCATCAATTGAAATTGAATGTCAGGAACTTTATCTAACTGATACAAATAAGGACTTTTATCAGGAGAGAGATTCCCTGCTATTGTCACTGATTTTGAATATTCAATAGATGAAGACACGTCCTTATCATTTAAATAATCAAATATTTCTAAAACAACAAGTTTCTTTTCATCTACGCCATATTCCACAAACCAATCTTTCATTTTTTCATTATGAACAATAATTGAATCAGCAAAAGATAGCATTTCATCAAATTCTTTCTGGTAGAATGGATCATCATAAATCCCTCTGATTAATTCCACATCATGAACCAATGAAATTATTTTTACTTGTTTTTTCTTCAATTTCAGAAGACTTGATGTTCTACCAAAATGATTTCTGCGATAGGGATGTTGTAACAACAAAACATCCCCTTTAGACAATTTATGTAAAACCTTATTCCACTGTTTATAAAAAGAAAGTTGTCTTATAATTTTCGATACAGGGGATTTATCCTCAGGCTTGTGGCGTACAATTTCTATTTTTTCGAAGTCTAATTCTTCCAAAATATTGACACAATCGTTGGTCGCTTTACTCCCCGCATGCATGTGTGTCCCATACGATTCAACAATCTGATATTTTTTCATTCAGTTCTCCCAACAGTATATTCTGTAAAGTCAATGCTTGAGTTTCAATTTCAAATCCTTTTAGCTTAAACATTTCTTTTATTTCAAGCTCACTTGACCTAGATGTTTCTAATAACTCAAGTATATTTTTTGCCCAAACATCAATAGAGTCGTCTAGAGACAGGTAACGAATGGAATCTAATATTTTCAATTCTTTCGTAACTGCATCACTCACCAAAACAGGTAGTCCATTTGCTTGAGCCTCGACAGCAGATAGAGGCAATCCCTCAAATATTGAAGGCAAAACGAATAAATCTAAAGAACTTAACCATTTCTTCATATCATTCTGACTTCCTGCCAGCAGGACTTTATCTTCAATTCCATAAGACTTTATTTTTTCTTTTATTAAATCTACAGTTGAATTTGCACCCGCAACCTTACCGATTATCACTAATCTAATATTAGGATTTTTCTTGCAAGCTTCATTAAAAACATCTATTAAAAAGGGTTGATTTTTTTGGATATCTAGTCGACCGACATTACCAATAACTTTACAATCATTCCACCCTAACTCTGTTCTTAGATCCAGTCTATCTTTTTCTGAAAAAGAAAAGTTTTCTACATCAATAGCATTTTGTATAATTTTTGCACTTGATCTTATCTCATCAGGAAACATATAATCTGCAGCAATCCCAGAGCAGGCAAAAAAATGTGTTGCTGTTTTTGGCAACTTAGATCTGTTCACATTATGTAAAATCTGTCTTATTGTATTTCCCTTGAACATTGAGCTATGACTATGAATAATTCGTGTTTTTATACCATATTTTTTGGCATATTCTAACAAATCAAGATTAGGGATTGCCATGGCATTATACCAAATAGCATCATATTTTTTACCTTCTGTAGCAAAAAAATCTCTTAATTCCCTCATATATTTAAGAGGATTTTTTCCTTTACGAGGTAAATAATAAACTTTTGAACCTTTTGAAATAATCTCGTCTTCAAATACAATGGGTTCTTTAGTTCTTTTAATAAAATCAACTTGAAAAATAGATGAATCAAGATGACGATAATAATTCATGATAAATGTTTCTGTACCGGCAAGAACAGGTGACATTCCTGTCATTAAAATTTTATAGACCATTATATTTCCTTAGTTAGTTCTACGATTAGCTCTTTAATTTTAGGATATTTATCTATATCAAACTTTCTTGAGAACAAATATCCATTTTTTGCAGCTAGTCTTAATTCTTCTATATCTTTCTCACTGTCAGTCCAAGTGTAAGGTTTACCATCCCACCAATTAATATAGCGTAAGTTTCCTTGAAATTCTTTTTTATGACCGTGATTCATTGATGCATCATACACCTTATAGTTCCTTAACTCTTTATTTAAAATCATTGGTATAAAAATTTCGTCACTAAGAAAAGATTTTCTAAACATTTTCTCAGTATCTGATTCTTTATCGATTAATATTTCCACAATATTATTTGGTAGTGAAACCCACTGACTAGCTTTTGCCGGATTGACGTCAAATATTGTATAACGATTTATTCTAAATAGTTTTTGAATCCCTACTTCTAAATTACGATAAATCTTGAATGCAAGTTTGCCAACTGCACCCGGTAAAGTCCGATATGTAAAACTTTCAAAAAGATGATAATATTTAAATCTATTTATATCTTCACCATCATCCTCTATATTCATAAAAGTAAGAAATGAATAGTCTTTATAATCGTCAAAAAAATTATGAATTCTCTGCTGAGAAAGTAACGGTAAATCTACCCCACTTATTAAATGATAAAAATAGTAAGATTCTCTATTAGACGCAGCTTTAAATAAAATCATTTCAGCTTCAATTTGGGAATATCCTCCCCAACTTACTGAAACTCTTTCTGTAAAATAAACTTGAGATTGCTTTGCACTGGATTTAATTAAATTCAAAAAATAATCATCAATATTTGATTTCTTATCAATATGGATAAAAATATCAT
Organism: uncultured Streptococcus sp.; assembly: GCA_963522395.1. Taxonomy (GTDB): domain Bacteria; phylum Bacillota; class Bacilli; order Lactobacillales; family Streptococcaceae; genus Streptococcus. The sequence continues at coordinate 60,700 of CAUQZY010000001.1, read as the reverse complement.
TATCTTGATGATCCAATAAAGAAATCAAAAATGCTAGTTGATTAAATTGGCTGTGAGCTAAAATTAAATATGCATGCTTATGCACCATAATTTTTTATCCTTATCATAGTATTTATCAATTTCGCAAATGTGTTATAGGAAGTTGTGAAGAGTATAATCAGTATCTTTCGACTAAGAGGAATGGCTTGTTGTAGCAAGACTCTCTTGTTTTTCTTCAATCTAGATTGCATTGATTTTATCTGAGTTTCATTTAACATGCGAATGTTTTTATAATCTACGGAAAGGGCTATTTCTGTCAAAAGTGCCAAATCTGCTCTGTAGCGATTAATTTGAGCCCACTCTTTGTATTTATCATTATTACTTTCAGTCGCATACTGACATACTAAATCCCAGCCTTTTAACACATCAAAATGTTTAGATGTAAATTTAGCTGTCAAACCAGAGGTATTAATAAAATAATTATAAACAATCTTATCAGTAACTACTATCTTTTCTGAGTTTAGAATGTAACGAAACATTGTTGGGACATCTTCTGCAAAGAAACCAGACGGAAATTCTATACCTTCTACAACTTCTCTTTTATACAATTTATTCCAAACATAATACTCAATTGTCTGAGTTTCAATCTTAAAATAACGTTTGGCATACTCTTCCTGCGTCAATACTTGCGAAACAGAGGTATTTTGTTGATGGTCCACAATCTTTGAGGTCCTATAAACACCTCCTACAGCCATATCTGCATTGCAATTTTTAGTTTGTTCCAATAAAAATTCGACTGCATCAAGTTCCAACCAATCATCTGAGTCAAGAAACATGACAAAATCTCCTGTCATGTATTTTAACCCAGTATTACGTGCTTCAGATAACCCTCTGTTCTCCTGATGATATACCTTGGCTCTTTTATCTGTTTGAACAAACTCTTCACAAATAATCCCTGAATTATCCGTAGATCCATCATTAATCAAAATCACTTCTAATTCTTTATATGTCTGATTGAAGACAGAGGTCAGGCATCTATCCAAATATTGTTCTACATTATATACAGGAATAATAATACTTACTTTCGTCATTTTTCTCCATTATCCAATTGTAAATTTGATTCAAAATCAGACTGTGTTTGATTCATTAAAGTACCAATCAAAATCAAAAAAATGTTATAGTGAAGATTTATAATTAAATCGTCTATCATAGCATGGAAACTTAATATAATCAGAATCAATGATAATACATATTGTTTTTGCTTCAAAAGATAATGTATAGTTAATGTAAAAATTAACAATAGTATAACCAAAACAAACAATCCATATCGTTGTAATATTTGGATATAAAGATTATCAACGTACAAATATTCACTCAATCCCCTTTGTCCATTGATGTCTAAACCATTCCCAATCCAATTAATCTTTTGTCCAAATAATTTATAACCATATATATTCATAGAACGATTAGCATAATAAATTCGACCACCTAGAAATTGGTTGATATTCTTACTCAATTCATTCAAAAAAGGACTTGAAAAACTCAGATACATTTTTGCAATTAAATAACTTAAGGATGCATTTACTATATACGTTAATTTAAACGTTTTTAATAAAAGACGAGAAGATTTTAAAATTGATGGATACCATTTCACTACAAGGTTAATTCCTAGTAGTAATAAAGAACTAATAAAAGTTAATCGTGAATCTGTTTGAAAGAAAATCCAAGTAGTTGAAAGAAATAAAAAAAACAATCGTTTATAGCTTATCTTGTCTTGAACTAAGAAAAATGAACTTGCTATAATATTCAGCATCACTGTAGATGGGAACAGTGAATATCTAAACCCCAGATAATGCCGAATTCTTCCTTCTGAAAATTCAACATAGTTGGAAATTAAACCAATTTGACTGCTCAAAACAACAAATATTAAGGTAAATAAACTAATATAAAAAGAAGTTCTCGCTACATACTTAAAAGAAATGTCTCTTAGACTAAAGATAAAAATAATACTTATGGCTAATGTTGATAGAAAGCCTGTTACACTACCAACTAAAGCATAAACAATTATAACCCCTATTAACGATATGGCTTTTTGAAAATTTAATTTATAATTAATTAATTCTTTAATTATTAAAAGAATAACTGAAGTAAGAATCGCTACATTATAAATTGCACCTGATATATATCTAGCATAAAAGGTCGTATTTAAGAGTGAAATAAGTAAAAAAAGTATCAGTGAAAATAAACTCAATGTTTCTGCTAATGTTAATTTTTTAAATTTTATACTCATATCTAAGACCTAAAAACTTTTTCCATATTTTTTTCCTAAAAACTTTGCTTGTAGGAATGATAATCCTTTTTTTAATATATTTACTTTTTCCATATACATAAATGGCACTTCTTTCGGAGTCACATTGTTTTTTACCAACCATACATTAAATAATAACTCACTTACTCTACCAAATAGACGGGCTTCAAAAGGGGTTAAATCTGATAAATCCATACATTCATAGATACTATCTAAAATTGGAAATAGCCAAGTGAAATATTCATCTGCTAGTTCTTTTTTCATAATAAACATATTGAACATATAACCACTTCTTTGCATCATCACTTTATCAAAACTTGCTAGATATTCAGGATTTTTCTCTTCAATCATTTTCCTAGCTAGGTCTAAATGGCTACTATCCAAGGTGTGAGCATAGTGAGAATATAGAGTTTCAATATAGTACTTTCTTTTTTTAGGAACGATAACATTTGAAACTTCTAACATTTTCTCAATATCATCTTTATCTAAAATAACCGCATCTATATTTATTGAATCCTTATAGGCTACATCCTTCTTAGTAAAATAACGACGATAGTGTACTAAACCTAAATAGTCGCACTCTAAATTTTTCCATGCCCAATAGAGACCGGTAAGCTCACAATAATACGGATTTAAAACGGAAATATTGTCTCCAGTATTATCTCCCTGAAAACCTAAATCTTTTTTACCCTCACATCCCACATGTATTGGGAGATAAAGTTCTTTATCCTGCGGCATGACAAATTGTTTATGCGTGGCCACGATTATTTTTATCACTGACATTTTCTATTTATTTTGCTCCATCTTTCATTACTACAACTTTTATTGTCTTCAATAAAATCTCAATATCTTTCCAAATTGTCCAGCCATCTAAATAAGCAACATCTAATTTTACTACATCATCGAAGTTTGTAATATTACTTCTACCACTAATCTGCCAAAGACCTGTGATTCCAGGCTTAAAACTGAGACGACGTTTTTGTTCGGGTGTATACTTCATGTATTCATCTAAGGTTGGTGGTCTAGTACCAACTAAACTCATATCACCTTTTAAAACATTCCAAAATTGTGGCAATTCATCTAGACTAGTTTTTCTAATAAAATGCCCAATCTTTGTCACACGTGGATCGTTTTCAATCTTAAACATTCCACCTTGCATCTGGTTCTGACTCATCAAGTCTTTCTTAATTTCCTCCGCATCTACTCTCATAGAACGGAATTTGTAAAATTTAAATACACGTCCATTCCTACCAACTCTATCCTGAGCAAAAATAGCAGGGCCTCTATCTTTTTTTATAATAGGAACAAGAAAAATAGATACTATACCACAAAAGACCAGCCCAATCAATGAGCCAATAATATCCATCATTCGTTTTAAAGCAACATCACTTGAACGATAAAAGGTTGTTGAAAAATTGACAACACTAGAATCCCCAAAGCGTTGGATGGCTTTTTCACTATTAGTTACAAATTCTAAAGCCGCTATATTAACAGCTACTGGTAAGCCCATTGTTTCAAATCGAGAAACAAAGTCTGCAATCAAAAAGCTTTCACTTGGGAGATTAATCACCACTTGATCTACGACTGATCTCGTAGCATAGGTTACTAAGTTATCCAACGTAACGACTGTAAAATTAGAAACTTCAAAATGCTCATCATCTACAATACAAACAGCTGAAACATAGCCATACTCATAAGTAGAAAGTTGTTTTCGTACTCTCTCAACTCGTGCACGTGTTGTCACTAACAAGATTCGCTGAGTATATTTTTTTTTGCGAGACAAGAACTTCCAAACCTTACGAATCCAAATATTAACAACCATTAGCATAATTGAATTTACAGCTACAATGCATAATAGATTGATTAACGATAAATAAGGTATATTGGGTTCTAAAATCGGAAAAACTATACAGGATAAGAAAATATAAACCAGTATATATTTTAATGTTTGTATACATTCCTCTGCAAGACTCCGATATTTGAAATTTTTACTATATGCACTGATGTAGTAAGAAATAGTGTGAACCACCATCAAAAATACCAGAAGTTCATGACTAGCTAATATAAACGATAACAGATAAATTGGAAACAGTTGTATTATGAGAATCTCTAATTTTCGAATATTTGATACTTCTCCCAAAACTACCTCCTAGCTAACTCTACCTACTTCTTTTTTCCATAATTTCCATAAGAACCATAGGCTCCATAGCCACCATAAGCTCCGTATTTTTCAACTTCTGTGTTAAATTTATTTAGAACCACACCTAAAAATGAAGTTCCTGTTTGTTCTAACTGTTCTTTGGCCTTTAAGATATCACGACGTTTTGTCTCACCTGCTGCAGTTACTAAGATAGAAGCATCACATTTTTGCGCAATGATGGCAGCATCAATGACCATGCCAATCGGTGCCGTATCGACAATGACATAGTCAAAATACTTACGCAAGGTATCAATCATAGTAGCAAAGTTTTCACTCTGTAAAAGTGCTGTTGGATTAGGGGATACAGGTCCTGCTTGAATAACAAATAAATTTTCAACATTGGTATCACAAAGTCCATGAGAAAGGTCAGCAGTACCTGCCAGAAAATCCGTTAGGCCAGTAATTTTTTCTCTTGATTTAAAGACTCCTGACATGACAGAATTCCGAATATCTGCATCCACCAATAAAGTTTTATAGCCTGCACGCGCAAAGGCCCAAGCAATATTTATTGATGTTGTCGATTTCCCCTCACCAGGTTTGACAGACGAGATGGAAAGAACTTTCAGATTATCACCACTCAATTGAATATTTGTTCGTAAAGCATTGTAATGCTCTTCTGCTTTTTTCGCAAAATCTAAACTTTTTTGTGCTATTGCTAATGTTGGCATATTTTCTCCCTTATTTTAACTTATTCAAATCTGGAACAATCCCTAGAAGTGCAATCTGCATTACTTCTTCCACATCTTCTGGTCGTTTAACACGATCATCTAATAATTCAAGCAATAAGATAGAAACAACCATCACTGCACCACCTACTAGGAAAGCAAGCGCGGTATTTCGACGAATATTAGGTGAAGATGGTGTTAGTGCAGGTCTAGCTTCCTCCAATGTTGTCACATCAGACACACGAGTTACAGAAATGATTTTTTCAGCAGCCACTTCACGAAGAGCATTTGCAATACGACTCGCTTCTTCTGGTTGTGCATTTTTTACAGTAATTGATACGATACGAGTATCCACAGGTACTGTTACCTGAATTTTCTTACTTAATTCCTTAACTGTTTTCTCTAGTTTAAGATTTGAAATGACTTTCTCCAGTACATCTTGAGAGAGGATGATTTCCTTGTAGTCTTTTACTAGATAGGTACCTGCCTGCAAATCCTGGTTGGTCAAACCTACTTTTTCCGATTGATTTCGATTGACCACATAAATGCGTGTCGTACTAGAATACTCAGGTTTCAGTACAAAACTACTTACGCCAAAAGCTAGAACAGCTGCCACAATCGCAGTTAGTATAATAGCGATTTTTTTCTTCCAAAGGACTTTAAACAATTGAACAACATCAATCGTAATTTCTTTATTTTCTTTCATGTCAACTCCTAAATAATTTGATCAGCTAAGATTAAACGAGGATTTTTAATAAACAATTCTCTCGCTCTTCTTTCACCATATTGTTTTGAGATACGTTCATACGCTTCTTTCATGTAAGGCGGTCTTTGGTCTAAATTGTGCATATCGCTAGCAACAAAATGAACCAAGTCACGCTCTAGAAAATAGCGAGCTCGTTTCTTCATAAATTTATATTTATCCCCAAATAATTTTGGTTTTAAAATGCTTGAACTATTGATTTGAGTGTAGCAACCCATATCAATCAACTCTTTGACCCGTTTTTCGTTATTCTCTAATTCATGGTAACGTTCAATGTGGGCAACTACAGGCGTTATCCCAAGCATAAGAAGATTGCTCAAGGCAGTATGGATTTCCCGATAAGGGGTAGCCATACTAAACTCAATGAGAGCATACCGTGTCCCATTAAGACTTGGAATCACCTGTTTTTCTAACTTCTCAAGCACATCATGTGTATAATAAATTTCTGCTCCATAGAGAATGGTCAAGTCTGGAGCCACTTCCTTGGCTAGCTCCTTAACTTCTTGGAAGTTTGCTTCTATCGTCTCCTCAGGAGTTTCAAACATCCCTTTTCGTCTATGCGATGTCGAAACAATGGTCCTTACCCCTTGCCTATAGGCTTCTGTCAGAAGCGCCTTGCTTTCTTGCTTTGTTTTAGGACCATCATCCACACCAAATACAATATGCGAATGAATATCAATCATTTTGTTTTATTTTCCTTCCAACACATCATTGATCGCAGCCTTGACTGACTCTAAACTGCTATCGCTTATCTCCATCATGTAAAGGTTGCTATCAGGCATGGCATAGGATGGTAAATCCATACGTCCTGTCCCTTTAAGATCTTGCGAATTAATCTTATAAGTTCCACCACTCTCAAGTTGGGCATTGACCAAATTCATCATAGTTTCAAGCGGCATATTGGTTTGCAAGGAATCTTGTAGCCCCTTAAGAATACTGTCATAATTTTTCAAAGCTTCCGTAGAGGTTAACTTTTGCAGAATAGCTACAATGACCTTTTGCTGGTTGCGACCACGATCTCGATCTCCATCTGCCAAAGAATAGCGCTCACGCACAAAACCAAGAGCGTCTTTTGAATCCAAATGTAGTGTACCTACCGGATAATTTTGCCCATTATTTGTATATGCATTAAACTCTTGATCATTATAGACATCAACTCCACCAAGGAGATCAATCAATTTCAAGAAAGAAGTGAAATTCAAACGAGCATAATAGTTCAGGTCAATACCATAAAGATTTTCTAGTGTATGAATGGAAGCATCTACCCCATAAATACCCGCATGGGTCAACTTATCCTTTTGGTTGTTGCCACCATCTGCAATTGGGATATAGGAATCACGAGGTGTTGTTGTTAAGAGAATCTTTTTCGTTTCGCGATTAACTGTCATAATGATATTGACATCAGACCGAGAAACCGAACTGATTGGACCATAAGTATCAATTCCACTGATATAAACGTTGAAACTGTCACCTTTGACATTTTTTGGAGTTTCAACCGTCTTGGTTAATTCTTTGGTATAGATTTTCTTAATTTTTGAAGCATAGTCAGGATATTCTGATTCGATAATATTTTCAAAGACACTGTTTAGAATGATTGCCTTTGTATCACCGGCTAGCAAGCTCTTATAAGCCGCAAGATAAGAACTACTTTCTTCGACTGATAGTTCCTTATTTTGACTAGCTTTCAGATCATTCATCAACTGTTGGATATTATCCTTATCCGTCCCAGTCGGCCCCATAACACTAGATAATTGGGCAACATTATTGATATCGCTATCCTTTAAAACTACAACACTGAGGGAATACTCTGAATAATTTGAAGTTGCATTAATATGACTTGTAAATCCTACAAATTGTTGCAGAGTAAATAATGAAACGGAACTCACTAAAACAGCCAGTGTCAAAAAGAAAATCGTGAACTTTTCGGCTTTTCTATAGATTATTAGTAGTGTAGCACTGACAGCAACCATCAAGGCAAATACTGCGACCACTATATTAACGTGCCTGAAAGCAAGTATATTGTACTTAAAGATTAAGAACAATAAAAAACCAACTAACAATAAATAGATAGTCAACAAAACTATATTAACACTTCGCTTCACTTTCTTTGAACATGATTTTTTAAAACGTCTACTCATGATTAACACCTATACATTTAATGCTACTATTATATCACTTTTTTACGATAAATTCTACATTTACCGAATTTATAAATATCCTCCGATATAGATTATTTGGACCTCATAAATACTGATACTTCTCTTCAAAGCATACCAGTACAACCGTATCATAGTTATATGTTACCGTAGACAATCTCAAAACAAATCTTTGAGATTCTGTATATATCTTCTTAGTTGCTCTTTGATTTTCATTGAGTATTAAACAATCAAAATTAATACAGTATTTCATTTACAATTCAACATAACTAGACAACTACTAACCCGTACAGCCAAAAACAGCCCTATTAAGACGGCTTTATAAAAACCATCCAATAGAACTGCTCCTTATTATTTAACATGTTTTTCTGCTTCTTTTTGAGCTTTTTCGATTGCTTTTTTGCTTTCTTGCTCCCATTTAGTTTTGGCTTCTTCATACTGTTTAGTTGTAACAGTATCTTTTTGCAGTTTCATATACTTGTAGTTATTGCCATCACCCTTGATACCAACCAATGAATAACCTCTTGTAAATGGTGTCACTTTAGTTACAGAAGCTGTACCACCATTTGACATAGCTGACATAAGGAGAGAGTTATCGATCATCCAAGCTTGAGCTTCAGCATACTTTTCATAACGCTTTGCTACATCTTTATTTTCACTATCTGCATCTTTGAGCATCTTGGTATAAGTATCAAGCCCCAAGCTAGCAATCTTAGCTTTATCTTCTTGAGCATCTAAACCAAAAATCTTGAGGTAGAACCCATCCTCTGCATTGAAAGGATTGAGATAAGTTGATGGATCCTGATAGTCACCTACCCAACCATCAAAATTCAAATCATAGTCACGATCAGCTGGTGTTGGTGCCAAGAAGGCTACGTTATTAAAATCATCTGTTGACAGTTGCTGAACATCAATGACAATATTATCAGCACCCAAAACTGATTCAAGAGTCTGTTTAACAGAGTTCATACCTGTCACAGCATTTTTATTCGTCTGATCAACTGCCACATCCAAATGAATAGGGAAGGTCACACCTTGACTTGCCAATTCTTTTTTAGCTTCCGCAAATTTTGCTTGGGCTTTTTCTTTGTTGAAATAGGCATCCTGGGCATCTGCCAAGTTAATATCTGACCATTCTGTGCCATAGTTGACCAATTTAGAAGCGACTACTTCTCCAAAGGTCTTGTCTCCAACTTGGACAAATGTAGGAGGCACTAAGGTGTTACGAAGAGTCTTGCTAGCTGCTTCTTCCCCATTTGACTGAGCAGAATAGGCTGTGCGGTCCAAGGCAAAGTTCACCGCTTGACGGAAGTTTTTGTTCAAGACAGCTGTCTCAGTTGACTTCTTCTGCTCATCTGTCGTTTTAGCAGTGTGATTGTAAGCCTTACGGTTGACGTTGAAATTGAAATACCAAGAAGTCTTGTCCTGCAAACTGTAAATGATATTATTCTTATATTTTTCCTTTGTCTTAGCGAAGTTAGAACTATTTGGATAAACACCAGCGATTGAATAAGCTCCGCTTTCAAAGTTACGGATAGTCAATTCTTGGTCTGAGCCGTCAAAATAAGCCAATTTCACGCGCTCAATCGATACCTTATCGTGATCGTAGTAATGAGGATTTTTCACATACTCGATCGATGATTTTGATGTGAAGTCTTTTAACAAATAAGGTCCGCTGTAAAGAATACTATCTGGAGATAGGGTACCAAAATCTTTCCCTTTTGAATTTAGAAACTCTTCATTTACTGGGAAAAGAATACTGTTGGTTGTTTTTGAATTCCAGTAAGGCTCTGGGCGTGTCAAAGTATACTCAACAGTCTGGTCATCAATGGCCTTGACCCCAACCTTAGAAAAGTCAGAATCTGCTCCTGTAATATAATCATTCAAGCCCTTGATTGAGTTTTGAATCAAGTCAATGGCCTGTGATTTATTATCCACTGCGTACTTGATCCCTGTCACAAAATCTTGTGCCTTAACTGAGGCGTACTCTTCACCGTCAGCTGTGAACCATTTGGCATCTTTTCTCAATTTATAGGTATAAGTCAGACCGTCACTTGAAACAGACCAGTCTTCCGCTAAAGACGGAACTAGATTTCCGTGATTGTCATTTTCAAGCAAACCATCAACTAAGTTGGTGATAATCGATGTATTATCAGCGTAGTAGTCTAGTAAATAGTTAAATGTAGTTGGATTTCCACTAAAGGTTGATGAGTAAGTTTTTGTATCTGAACCTGATTGTCCGCAAGCAGCTAAAAGCAAGGCAGCCGCAAAAGTCAGACCTGCACTAAGGACACGCTTTTTTGTCTTCATCTTCTTTCTCCTTTATGTTAGTTTTTATAACATAAGCTTATTTTACCAAAATAGTGGAAATTTGTAAAGTTAATTGAATTTCTAGAATGAAAGTTTATAAACTTTAGGAATAAAAAAACAAAGAATTTCTGTCTTTCATACAGTCCTCCCTTGTTTTTATACGATTTCGATTTTAGATTTTTCTGTAAAAAATATTTATAGTAATTCCACACAGAAAGCATCCCATGGAGCCAAGCTTTGTTTGTCAAAGACTTCTTGAGCTAGGGTGTTTTCAATCAAGACCGATTTGACGTTTCCTTCTACGATCAAATCTTGCTCTTCATTGGACAAGTTAGCTACGACTAGGAATCGACGGGCACCATCTTTACGGATATAAGCAAAGACCTTGTCAGCCGTTTCCAATAGTTCAAAGTCAGCTCGAATCAGCCAGCTATTCTCCTTACGGATTTGAACCAGTTTCTGATAGGTATAGAAAATAGAATCTGGATTTCCTAGCGCTTCTTGAACATTGATTCTTTGATAGTTTGGATTAACCTCCAACCAAGGTTGACCTGTTGAGAAACCAGCGTTTTTGCTCTCGTCCCATTGCATCGGGGTACGGGCATTATCACGTCCAATGACACGGATACTGTCCATGATTTCTTCCAGCGAAACGCCTTTTTCAATAGCCTCACGCGCATAGTTGAGGGATTCAATATCTTCTACTTGATCCAGTGTTTCAAAGGGATAGTTGGTCATCCCAATCTCCTCACCTTGGTAGATATAAGGTGTCCCTCTCATGAGATGAAGCAAGATGGCAAAGGCTTTGGCAGATTTTTCGCGGTATTCTTGATCATTTCCCCAGATAGAAACGATACGAGGGAGGTCATGGTTATTCCAGAAAAGCGAATTCCAGCCGTCCTCAACTCCTAACTCTGTCTGCCATTTGTTGAAAATCTCTTTTAACTTAGCAATATTCAGCTCTTTTTGATAGTGCCATTTAGGTTGACCTTCCTGATACTGAAGACAGATATGCTCAAACTGGAAGACCATAGACAATTCTTGCCCCTTTGGATCCGAGTAGAGTTTAGCAATCTCTGGCGTTGCTCCCCAAGTCTCCCCTACTGTCAAGAGATCCTTATCTCCAAAGGTAGCCTGATTCATCTCCTTGAGATAGGGATGGAGCATAGGACCGTTATTAACTACCTTCTCATCAGGAATTTTCCCAATCATGTCAATAACATCCATACGGAAACCACCAATCCCTTTATCAATCCAGAAGTTCATCATCTCATAAATTTTCTGGCGAAGTTTTTCATTTTCCCAGTTGAGATCAGGCTGTTTCTTGCTGAAAAAGTGGAGATAGTATTGACCTGACTTTTCATCGTATTCCCAAGCAGACCCACTAAAGATAGAATCCAGATCATTGGGCTCATCGCGCCAGATATAGTAGTCTCGCTCAGGACTGTCGGGATTTTCACAGGCCTCGACAAACCAAGCATGCTCATCTGAGGTATGATTGACTACCAAGTCCATGATAATTCGGATATCACGTTTCTTAGCTTCCGCGATCAGTTGGTCCATGTCCTCCATAGTCCCGAAAATAGCCGCAATCGCTTGATAATCAGCAATATCGTAGCCATTATCATCCATAGGACTATCATAAACGGGAGAAAGCCAAATTGCTGTAATCCCTAACTTGGCTAGATAGTCTAACTTACTGGTAATTCCTGGCAAATCGCCAATTCCATCTCCGTTGCTATCCATAAAACTCTTAGGATAAACTTGATAGACTACGGCATTGTGCCACCATTTTTCTTGCATCTTCTTACCTCATTATTTTAATAATCTACAGTCTATGATAGCGTTTTTCAGAGTTTTATGCAAGCGTTTGCCTAATCTTTTTGATTCCTTTTTTAACTCCATAGTTTCCTAACTTCCAATTTTTTATTATAATAGAGGTCAGAGGTAAAAAAATGAAAAAACAAGCTTTTAGTTCTGAACAATATTTGAATTTACAACGCGACCACATTTTGGAGCGCATTAACCAATTTGACGGCAAGCTCTACTTGGAGTTTGGTGGCAAAATGTTAGAAGATTTCCACGCTGCTCGTGTTCTTCCTGGCTATGAGCCAGACAACAAAATCAAGCTCTTGCAAGAGTTGAAAGAGCAGGTTGAGGTTGTGATTGCCATTAACGCTAGCAACATCGAACATTCCAAAGCACGTGGTGACTTGGGCATTTCTTATGACCAAGAAGTTCTCCGTTTGATTGACAAATTCAATGAACTGGGAATTTTTGTCGGCTCAGTGGTCATCACACAATACGCCGGCCAACCTGCTGCAGATGCCTTCCGCAATCAACTCGATAAAAACGGAATTGATTCTTATCTTCATTATCCAATCAAAGGATACCCAACAGATATGGATCACATCATTTCTCCAGAAGGTATGGGGAAAAACGACTACATCAAAACCAGTCGTAACTTGATTGTCGTAACCGCTCCTGGACCTGGTTCTGGAAAATTGGCAACTTGTATGTCCAATATGTACCACGACCAAATCAATGGCATCAAGTCTGGCTACGCTAAATTTGAAACCTTCCCAGTTTGGAATCTTCCCCTTCATCATCCAGTCAATTTGGCCTACGAGGCTGCCACAGCTGACCTTGATGATGTCAACATGATTGACCCCTTCCATCTCCAAACCTACGGAGAAACCACTGTCAACTACAACCGTGATATCGAGATATTCCCAGTGCTCAAGCGCATGTTAGAACGTATCCTTGGTAAATCTCCATACGCTTCTCCGACAGATATGGGTGTCAACATGGTTGGTTTCGCTATTACAGATAATGAGGCTGCTATCGACGCCTCTAAACAAGAAATCATCCGTCGCTACTATCAGACTGTTCTTGATTTCAAAGCCGAAAAAGTGGGCGAATCTGCTGTCAAGAAAATTGAGTTGCTCATGAACGACCTCGGTATCACACCTGCAGACCGCAAGGTTGCTGTTGCTGCACGCCAAAAAGCTGAAGAAACTGGCGGACCAGCCCTAGCCCTTGAATTACCAAATGGGGAAATCGTCACAGGTAAGAACTCAGAACTCTTTGGCCCTACAGCCGCTGCTCTTATCAACGCTATCAAGAAATCAGCCAACATTGCCAAGGAAGTAAAACTAATCGAACCTGAAGTTGTTAAGCCAATCCAAGGTCTTAAAATCGATCATCTCGGTAGCCGCAATCCACGCCTTCATTCAAATGAAATCCTAATTGCACTAGCTATCACAGCTACGGAAAATCCCGACGCTGCCCGCGCCATGGAAGAACTTGGCAACCTCAAAGGAAGCGAAGCCCACTCAACCATCATCTTAACCGATGAAGACAAGAATGTCCTTCGCAAACTAGGTATCAATGTAACCTTTGACCCTTACTACCAATACGACCGCTTGTATCGTAAGTAACGATTTCAACCTCTCCACTCTCGGAGAGGTTTTCTCTCTGTCTCAGGAGCCGGCTTTATGTTATAATGTAAAGAAGAAAACTGAAAGGATTTACCATGTCAAAAGAAGTTATTGTCGAAAGTTTTGAACTTGACCACACCATTGTTAAAGCACCCTATGTTCGCTTGATTGGGGAAGAAACAGGGCCAAAGGGAGACATCATCTCCAATTACGATATTCGTTTAGTACAACCAAACGAAGACTCAATCCCTACTGCTGGCCTTCACACTATCGAGCACCTTTTAGCCAAACTCATCCGTACCCGCATCGACGGTATGATTGACTGTTCACCATTTGGTTGCCGTACAGGATTCCACATGATTATGTGGGGGCGCCACACCAGCGCTGAAATTGCGGCTGTTATCAAGGATTCGCTCAAGGAAATCGCTGAGACTACTACTTGGGAAGACGTCCCTGGAACAACCATCGAATCTTGCGGAAACTACAAGGATCACAGCCTCTTTTCTGCTAAAGAATGGGCAAAACTCATCTTGGAACAAGGGATTTCAGATGATGCCTTTGAACGTCATGTGATTTAAATACAAAAAAGGAACCAGTTTTTCAGCTGGCTCCTTCTTTTTTATGCTCAAAATGTTGAGTTAGGCTTTCTCACGAATGACCAAAACACCATCTTCCATGTCAGCTTCTAGGTGTTTGGCATCTAGGTGATCCAAATGGAAGTCTGTCACTTTATCACGAATTTCTTGTTCAACCACACGACGGAGTGGACGAACACCCATGACTTCATCGTAGCCTTCCTCAGTCATGTATTCTTTAGCAGCTTCGCTCACTGTCAAGTCAATGTCTTTCTTAGAAAGCGTCTTGTTAACTTCAACCAACATAAGGTCTACAATCTTAGAAAGATCTTCTTTGCTCAAGTGTGAGAATTCGATGACAGCATTGAAACGGTTAAGGAATTCTGGACGGAAGTAAGGTTTCAAACGATCCATCAATTCTGGTTTATCAGCATCTTCTGTCAAGTTAGCTTCGTAACCAAAGCCTGCGTTTGAAGTTGCGATAATCACCGTATTCTTGAAGTTGACAGTGTTACCTTGACCATCTGTCAAACGACCATCATCCAAAACTTGAAGGAGAAGGGTGATGACTTGAGGGTCAGCCTTTTCAATTTCGTCGAGAAGGACGATTGAGTATGGATTGCGACGGACGCGTTCTGTCAAGGTATTGTTGTTGTCATCGTAACCAACATAACCTGCAGTTGTACCAATCAATTTAGATACGGCTGTGCGGTCGCTGTATTCTGACATGTCCAAACGGATGATAGCATCTTTCGTTCCGAACATATCAAGAGCCAATTGTTTAGCCAACTCAGTCTTACCAACACCAGTAGGACCTACAAAGAGGAAGCTACCGATTGGACGGTTACCTTCATCAAAACCAGCACGGTTACGACGGATAGCTTTTGCTACTGCTTCAACGGCCTTATCTTGACCAATAACTTTCGTCTGCAAACGATGACCCATATCTTTCAAACGTTCGATGTCCGTAGCCCCCATTTGAGATACTGGAATACCGGTCATTCGTTCTACAGATTCAGCCACATCGTTGACACTTGCAGTCACTTTCATATCTTCTGTATGGTTTTCGATTTTCTTTTCCAATTCTGCAATGCGTGTTTTATAGTTTAGAGCTGCTTCAAAATCTTCTGCCTCAACTGCTTTTTCTTGCTTGTCTTTTTCTGCCTCAATTTCACGTTCAACAGCATGAACATCTGTTACTGGATGCTGAGCTGCCAAATGAGCCGCCGTTACATCGACAAGGTCGATAGCCTTATCTGGCAAGCTACGTTGAGGAATATACTGAACAGAATAATCCACTGCTGCTTTCAAAACCTCGTCTGGCAAGATGACATTGTGGTGTTGTTGATAGAGGTCACGAATTCCTTGAAGGATTTTATATGTATCCTCTGCTGAAGGAGCATTGACCTTGACTTCGTTGAAACGACGAGCAAGAGCTGCATTCTTCAAGATAGTGTTACGATATTCGTCTTGAGTCGTTGCTCCAATCACTGTCAATTCTCCACGAGAGAGGGCTGGCTTGAGAATATCCGCAAGCCCTTTAGATCCACTATCTCCACTAGTGCTACCAGCACCGAGAATTTGGTGAATTTCATCAAAGAAAAGGATAATATTTCCCGCTTCTTTTACTTCGTTTACTAGATTTTGCACATTTTCTTCAAAGCTACCACGGTATTGAGTACCAGCCTCGAGACCTGAGATATCAATGGAAATGATTTCCTTGTTCTTAATAGCAGCTGGAACATCTCCGTTCACAATGGCTTGTGCTAGACCTTCGACAACTGCTGTCTTACCAACACCTGCATCTCCGACCAAAACAGGATTGTTCTTAGTACGGCGTGAAAGGATTTCAGATGTTTCTTGAATTTCCTTGTTTCGTCCGATGACAGGATCCAGCTTGCCCTCACGCGCTTCTGCTGTCAAGTTTCGACCCAGTTTAGCAAGGACACCATCTTGTTTCATACCTGACGTATGTTGTGGCATTTGTCCATCAGTTTCTGCATTTCCTGGTAATTGACCAGTCGCACGATAATGAGCAAATTCCTCAGGTGTGACTTCACGTCCATTAATCAAGTAACGGCGATTTTCAGAACTGTATCCTCGCATACCACCCATCAATTGGTTAAATAAATCATCCATGTTGTTAAAATTATTAAAGTTGTTGTTCATATTCTTTACCTCTTTTTGTTTTTCTTAGTTACGATTACTGATATTGACTATCTTTGACCTTTGTTTTAAAAAATTTAGACTAGCTAAATCGCTACTCTACGTACTATTTCTGGTTTTTCTTTTTCAAGCAGGAGTAGACTATCTTTACTTCTGAAGATTTCTAGATTAAACATAGACCCCACCTCTTTCTATTTTACTTTAAATAATACTCTCCGAAAATCTCTTCAAACCACGTCAGCTCTATCTGCAACCTCAAAACAGTGTTTTGATAACCTGCGGCTAGCTTCCTAGTTTACTCTTGATTTTCATCGAGCATAAGTGTTTACGTAAGGCTTTCATTTACCTTACGTTCATAATATACTACATTAGTCAGAAAAGGTCAAGAAATTTGACTTTAATTGACCAATATTTTTTTACACTCTTCAAAACACGTCAGCTTCGTCTTATCTACAACCTCAAAACCGTGTTTTGAGCTGACTTCGTCAGTCTTATCCACAATCTCTAAGCTGTGATTTGAGCACCCTGCGGTTAGTTTCCTAGTTTGTTCTTTGATTTTCATTGTGTATTTAAACACAAAAACACCCTGAAACATCAGGGTGCCATTCTTACATCAAATATAAAATTGAGAGGGTCAGGAGACTTGCTAGAAGTCCCACTCCCCAAAAGAAGAAGTCAACCTTCCACTCGCTCCAAGGATTTCCTTTACCAGACAATCCTCCAAGCTCAAAATGGTGATGCACAGGCGTCATACGGAAAATACGTTTACCACCTGTCAGTTTGAAATAACCGACTTGCATCATGACCGAAGTTGTTTCAAAGACATAAATAATTCCGATAATCAAGAGAGTCCATTCTTGGTGGAGAGCCATAGAGATAGCTGCCAGCATTCCACCTAAAGCCAAACTTCCCACATCCCCCATAAAGACCTTGGCAGGCTTGTGGTTAAAGACAAAGAAACCGAGCAAGCCACCAATCATGGCAAGAATCACTAGAAGAATATCCATCTGACCTTGAACATAGGCAATAACTCCATAGGCAGATAAGCTAATCACAACGGAAATACTAGCTAGACCGTCAATGCCGTCTGTCAAGTTGACCGCATTTGAAAAACCGACTAGCCAGAAAAGAGCGAATACAATATAGAAAAATCCCAAATGAACTGGATAACCAAATACAGACAGGATATCGCCACCGCGCTCATAGAAAAGGTAGAAAATGACGCCACCTAGAAGCTGAAGAGCCAATTTTTGCTTGGGATTAAGGCCCTCATTAATCTTACGAAAGACCTTGAGAAAGTCATCTAAAAATCCGACAAGTCCATAAAGGACCAAGATGAACAAAATCATTCCTACATTATTACTGAATTGGTTACTAAATAGGGCAAAAAAGAAAGCAACCAAAACAGAAGCAATTAAGAAAACCAAACCGCCCATTGTGGGAGTTCCAGCTTTTGCCTGGTGCTGTTTGACATCCTCATGCATCTGCTGGCCTGTAATTTGCGCCTTTCTATAAAATTGGATAAAGGCCGGAATTCCTACTAAAGTTAGTAAAAATGTCACAATCCCAGCACTGATGGAAATAAACATATTAGTCTCCTAAAGTTAATTTAATTTTTTTAATGTTTTTGATAGCTGTATTAGTCCGAACATCTTGCTTCTGAACAACGGAACCTGAACCTTCAAATTCCAGCTCAATATCCAACCATTTAGCAAAGGTCTCGGCAGTCTCTTTTTTCCAGCCATACATGTCTGGAATTTCTTCTACCTTATCCGATAAAAGGAGAACTTGTTGGTTTGGTGCAAGATTGGTCCCTTCTTCTACAGATGATTCTTTAATCTTTGTTCCAGTACCTACAACGATTGGTTGCACAATATTTCGGCGTAAAGCTTCCGCCAACTCACCAGGTGAAATATCCTTGATGCTAGGCATTGCATAAGAAGATTCTGTCGTCACTTTATCTAAATTTTTGGCTGGAGATTGAAGATTGAGAGATTCTTTCATAGCTGAAGCCCGCTCCAAGATTGGGTTGGCAAATTCTCCCAACTGGATACCTGAATAATGTTCAGGCTGTTGAACCGTTACATACAAGATAAAATCAGGATTTTCAGCAGGGTTCATAGCCACAACCGAGAAAATATAGTTGGTAGAACCAACTAAGTAGCCTCCATTTTTCTCGTCAGCGATTTGGGCTGTACCAGACTTGAGGGCTACATTTTGACCTGGAACATTGACAGTTGCTTTTCCTGTACTATGATTATACATGGTTCCATATGTAGGATCCGTTCCTACCAGAACCATGTGAGTACGAGTTTGGCTAGCTGCATCTTTCGAAACTGGATTTCCTACAATCTCTTTTTGAGATTTACGAGCGGTTCGATCATTTGGATCATACAAGGCCGTAATAAATTTTGGTTCCAACATAACCCCATCGTTGGCAATGGCTGTAAAAGCACGTAGCATCTGGGTCTGCGTTACAGAAATCCCCTGACCAAATGCACTCATGGCAATATTAACAATATTATCAGCTGGAAGTTGACCAGCGTATTCATCTGTCAAGCCAAAGCGAGTCGGAACCCCAAATTTAAAGCGTTTTAGATAATCCAACCAAGTAGCATCTCCCATTTTTTGTTCAAGTAGACTCATTCCAACATTACTGGAGTGAGCGAAACCTTGTAAGAAAGTCATCATCCCACCAGTAGTCAAACCATCATTAACATCCCAATCTCGAATCGTCGCATCCGCTATTTTTAATTCACTGCTATTGAAGTATTCTCCACTTGGGAAGGTATTATTATCAATAGAAGAAGCTAACGTCATAACCTTCATGGCTGATCCTGGTTCATAGTTACTTTGATAAAGAATATCACGCCAGACAAAGTCCTTAGTGATTCCTTCCTTAGTATCGGCATCAAAGGTTGGTCTTTGCGTTGTTGCGAGAATTTCCCCTGTTTTGGCACTGACCAAGGTCGCCGTCATGTACTTACCTTTTACCTTTTCTAGGAAGGCATTCATCTGGGTTTCCATAAAAGATTGGAGCGGACTAGACAATGTTGTATAGACATCCTTACCATTCACAGTCTGCTGCGATACCTGTTCCGTACCTGGGACGATATTTCCTAAACGGTCTTTTTCATAGGTAATAATCCCATCTGTCCCTGCAAGAATAGTATTCAAGGAACTCTCTAAACCAGAAGTTCCTAACAAACTCTTGCTACCATCCTCATTTTCATGAAGTTGGGCTAAACCAATAAAACTAGAAGCAAATTGTCCATTTGGATAGCTTCTGTTAGGACTAGTTGTAAAGTCAATCCCTTCAACACTAGCGTCTTTTAGATCTTTTTTAATAGCCATCATATTGGCATAGGTAATTCCATTCCCTTTTGCACCAAAAGAAACTTGGGTCAGATTTGGTTGAGCCAATTGCTCTTTTACATAAGATTCATCCATATCCAAATATTTATGGAAAACTTCTGCTACCTTATTAAACTGAGAATCCTCTACATAAAGAATTTTCCCCGTTGCCGACTTGTATTTTTTATCAATGACAGCATATACGTTATAGGAGGTTGCATCTTCAGCGATGGGGACTCCATTACGGTCATAGATGGTCCCACGCTTAGCAGGAACTGTGCGAGTTGTTTGGTGAACTTTCTTAGCCTCTTTGACTAGATCCGTTCCAAATTTACTACCACTTCCGATAATAACAGCAAAATTGACCAAAAAGACAGCGAAAAGTACGACAGCTAACAAGCTGATGTACTTCCCCACTATTTTACGGTTTTCTACTGGAGATTTACGGTTTCTAATCGCAAATCGGGTTATTTTTTCTGTCCACTTCATATCTTACTCCGCTGATCGAATATTCTCATTATTCAATTTTAAGTCCTTAGAATTTGCGATTTCTTTCAAGCGTTCTGAACGAATCAATTCATTCACTTCCTGCTTAGCATCATCGAGCTCTGTCTTTTTCTCTTCTATTTGTGCATTGATTTTTGTCAAATCACTTTGCACTTGCAAGAGTCGTGTCTGCATAAAGATAATACTCACTGCTAAGACGAGAGCCGTAAACGCAATGGAAAGATAAAAAGCCTTCTCCACACGAGAGAATTTTTTTATACGACTCTGCAAGAATTGACTGGTTGTTTCTTTTTTATCTACCATTTTTTCCTCTTACTTGTGAATTTTTCTGGCCACGCGCAACTTAGCTGAATGCGAGCGGTTATTGGCTTCTAATTCTTCTGCACTTGGCAAGATTGGCTTACGGGATACCAATTCCATCTTGGGCTTGAGGTCATCTGGGATGAAAGGCAAGCCTTTTGGAACTTCAACCGTTGAAGCTTCCTTGAACAATTGCTTGGTCAAGCGGTCTTCTAAGGAATGAAAGGTAATCACTGAAATTCTACCATCCAGAGCCAACATGTCCATAGCCTGCTGGATGGACTCATCTGCCGCTCCCAGTTCATCATTGACTTCAATTCGAATAGCCTGGAAAATCTGCTTGGCAGGATGGCCCTTCTTCTTGAGCTCCTTGGCAGGTTTGGCCGACTTGATAATCTCTGCCAACTCAGTCGTTGTATCGATTGGCTTGACTTCACGTGCTTGTTCAATCTTACGCGCAATCTGTTTAGAGAATTTGTCCTCGCCATATTTGAAGAAAATTCGAACCAGGTCATGATAGTCATAGTGGTTCACCACTTCATAAGCTGTCAGACTAGCATCCTGATTCATCCGCATGTCCAGTGGCGCATCCTTTTTATAAGAAAAACCACGCTCACGCTGATCCAATTGAGGACTAGACACTCCTAAGTCATAACAAATTCCATCAATTTCCTGAACACCAGCTTCGCGCAAACGTGCCTGTAAATGACGGAAATTATCCTTGATAAAGGTTACCATCCCTTTTTCGATATAGGGTGCCAAGCGTTTTTGCGCATTGTCAATGGCATTCTGGTCCTGGTCAAAGGCATAGAGATGGCCTTTTTCACTTAATTTACTTAATAAATATTCGCTATGGCCTGCTCCACCCAAAGTCGCATCAACGTAGATACCGTCAGGCTTTACGTCAAGCATATCAATCGTTTCGTGGAGTAAGACCGTTACATGATGAAATTCTTTTGTCATATCTTATCTATTTTACCACAAATCCGAATAGCTTGCACTAGTCAGACAAATAGGTCAAAAAAAGTAAGATTTCTTTAAGAAATATGTCAAATATGCTTGACATCTATTTCATAGAAGAATATAATATAGTCAAATATATACGACATAAATCAGAAAGGAGAACAGATGAATCGTGTGAAAGAATTTCGCAAGGAACTGGGCATTTCCCAGCTCGAACTCGCCAAGGATATCGGTGTCTCGAGACAAACCATCAATATGATTGAAAACGACAAGTACAATCCAACCCTGGAACTCTGTCTCAATCTCGCCCGTAGCCTCCAAACTGACCTCAACAGTCTCTTTTGGGAGGATAATTTTTAAAAAAGGAGCCAACTTATGAAAAAAGAAACCTTCACTGAAAAACTCATCAAACGCACATACGGTATTTCTGGTCCCCTTGACGAATACAAACGGCGTGAGGCCGATCGTATTGGTAACCAAGTCTTTATCATCCTCTTTTATCTGATGATTTTCGGAAATCTTATTCCACTCCTTCTGGCCTATAAATATCCTCAAGAAGTGGCTCTAATCTATCCTCCTCTGATTTTAGTGATTGCCCTCATCGCTGCTGGCTATGTCACCTACCAAATGAAAAAAACAGGGATTACAGCTATTGATCCAGATATGCTGAGTGAGAAAGAAAGCAAGCAACTACATTACCCTGGTCTGAAAGCAGGTTTGTTCTTTGGTCTATGGATGTTTTTTATAACTCCTCTGCTCCGTATACTCATAGGTGAAGGTCAGGACTATTTCCATTCTCTTCTCACTATAAGAAATGGTGTATCAAGCATTCTCGGTTCTATCTTCTTCGGAGCAAGCATACAGTTCCTCATCTCCCGTCGCATTGCAAAAACTAAGAAAAATCAAGATGAGGATTAGGAGGTACCTTATGAAATCACTAGTAACTTTACTTACCTATCATCTTTTGTTCAGTTCTCTGCTCATCTTCATCATCGTTTCAGGGAACTTGCCAATCTACGATATAGTCTTCCTTCCAGTCTTTGTTCCAGCCCTCAACAAAGGATTGACTTATCTAAAGATTGACTCCCAAAAAACGCGCATACTCAACTTAGCACTATTCTTTATGATTCTATCCTTACCACAACTGATGGTCATCTCAAGCAATTGGAAATATTATATACTGCTAACTATCGCTATCCTTTCTTCTATTACTTATCTTTATTATCTCTATCAATTCGTAAAAGAAAATCAGTAAAACCACTCATTTAGGAGGTTACTAGCATGAAAAAAGAAGACTTAACAACTCGCCTACTTCGAAATCTCTTTCATATTCAGGGCCCTTTTGATGAATGCCGTCAAGAGGTTATCTACAAGGCTTGCGCCCGTTCCATGATCCAAATCTTTTACTCTTCCTTCATTCTCTTCCTATTCTATATTTTGTTCGGACGCTTTATAGAAATTGTTCGAAATGTTATGCCCTACATCTATTTTGGACTCATTTTGTTCATGAGTATAAAAGCTCAAAAAGCCGTCCAAGAGCTTCATCTTGAAAAGGATGACAAATCAGAAATCATTCTCAAAACCTACAGCAAAGCCCAAATCAAATTCCGAAGCTGGATTGTGTTTATCGGTATTCAGATTGGCCTCTTTACCTTACTCATCTTTCATAAAGTCTTCGTTCAGCAGATGTCCCTTTCAGATTTTGGGAAGTTGCTCATGCAATTCGATAAAAGTGTTCCTTTCCTGATGTATGGCCTGATTATCGGTAGCATTTTTGGAACCCTGACCTACGGATTTCTATCACTACAGGAGGAGAAAACTCCTAAAAATACCAAACAGAAGGAGAAAAGCAAGCAATGACTTCACTATACGATTTTTCAGTCTTGAACCAAGACCATCAAGAAACTCCACTAGAGACCTATCGTGGTAAAGTTCTCTTGGTTGTCAACACTGCTACTGGATGTGGTTTAACGCCCCAGTACCAAGGACTTCAAGAACTCTATGAGCGCTATCAAGAACAAGGTTTTGAGATTTTAGACTTCCCTTGCAATCAGTTTATGGGACAAGCACCAGGTAGCGCAGAGGAAATCAACACCTTCTGTAGCCTACATTATCAGACCACCTTCCCACGTTTTGCCAAGATCAAGGTCAACGGTAAGGAAGCAGATCCTCTCTATGTTTGGTTGAAAGAACAAAAATCTGGCCCACTGGGAAAACGAGTCGAATGGAATTTCGCTAAGTTTCTCATCGATCGTGATGGGCAGGTCTTTGAGCGCTTCTCTTCAAAAACAGACCCAAAACAAATTGAAGAGGCCATACAAAATCTACTATAATTCACAATCTCACTATGATTAGGTCTCCTTTAGCCTAATGAATAGTGGGATTTTTTGATGGACTTTGACTTATACTCTTCGAAATTCTCTTCAAACCGCGTCAACGTCGCCTTGCAGTATGTATGGTTACTGACATCTACAACCTCAAAACAGTGTTTTGAGCAACCTGCGGCTAGTTTCCTAGTTTGCTCTTTAATTTTCATTGAGTATTAAATAGAAAAAGTGAACAAATGTCTACCAGGAATATCAGAAACATCGTGAATTTTAATCAAACTAAAAGGACTTAGCCCTGTACCATACAGAACTAAATCCTTTGAATAAATAATTTATCTAACTGTTAGAATCCCTACAGAAATTCCAGTTTTTCTCTATTTGATACCAGACATTAGTTTTTCAATACGTGGAACATAGAAGAGTAAGATAATACCGAATACAATCGTAATTCCTCCAACAATTCCATAGTAAGCAACTTCGGTCTCGCTTGTATAAAATTTTACAATTTGAGCATTGATAGCTTGGGCAGCAGCATTACTCAAGAACCAGATAGACATCATTTGTGCTTGGAAGGATTTTGGTGCTAGCTTATTAGTGACTGATAGACCAATCGGCGAAATCAGCATTTCACCCACAATTACAATAGCCCAACTCATAATCAACCAGAAAGGACTGACCTTAACATCTGTCCCAAAGAGCATCCCTGGTAACATCATCCACAAGAAGGATAAACCTGCTGCAAATAAACCGTAAGCAAATTTCTTAGAAGAGGACGGTTGCTTTTTACCCATTTTCCCCCACAACCATGCAAAAATCGGCACATAAATCATAATGAAAAGTGGATTGATACTTTGGAAAAAGCTAGATGGGAAATGAATCTGATTCCCAAATACATTAAAGTAAAGTCGAGTTTGATCATCCGCAAATAGAGCGAGAACAACAGAACCCTGTTCCTCAATAGACCAGAAGAGTACTCCAGCGATAAATAGAGGAATGTAGGCAAATACTCGGGATCTCTCAGTGGCAGTTATTTTCTGACTAGATAAAATTTTGAAGAAATAGTAGATTGGAATAATTACAGCAATCACTGTAAAGATATTAACAATCATATCCACATTAAACTGGTGAGTAAAGACTAAACCTATAACCACGAGAATAACTACGACAAGTGCAATCAGCAAACGTTTAATCAAGCTCTGCTGCTCCTTCTGTGAAAGTGGATCAGTGGGGTAAAGGCTTGATTCAGGCAGGTATTTCTTCCCATCCAAAACATACTTCACCAGACCAAAGAACATCCCAATGGCAGCTAATGAGAAACCTAAATGGAAATTGACTTCCTGACCTAGATAACCCACTAGATAAGGGGCAACAAAGGCACCTAAGTTAATCCCAAAGACAAAGATACTAAAACCTGCATCCCGTCTATCATCCTCTTTCTCATAAATTCCCCCAACCATATCTGAGATATTGGGTTTTAAAAATCCAGTTCCAAAGATAATCAAGGCAATAGAAAGATAGAGAGCCACTTGTCCAAAAGGTGTTGCCAAAGCGATATGTCCTAGCATAATCAGAATCCCACCGTAAAAGACAGTCTTACGGCTTCCTAAAATACGGTCACTGACAAAACCACCGATAACCGAGGACAAAAATACCAGCGAGCCATAAATAGCCATAACCGATGCAGCCGTAGTCTTATCCATCCCCAACCCACCATCTTGCACACTATAGTACATATAGTAAAGTAGGATAGCTCGCATCCCATAGTAAGAAAAGCGTTCCCACATCTCTGTAAAGAAGAGGGTGGACAAGCCCATAGGGTGTCCAAAAAATGTTTTCTGTTTTTCCATACATATTCTCCTTAAAAATATAATAACTTATTTTACAGAATTTTCAAACGAATGTCAAACAAATTATGTTTTTTTAGAAAATTTTCTGAAAAAATCACACGTCTCATACTTAATTCCATCATAAAAATCCATTTCAGACTAACTTCCACTTCGGTCAGGCAAGTGGAAGTTACTTTGAGAAATCACCTTTAAAAATTTGCTCTTGTTTAGTTTAAAAATGTTTCAAACCTTGAAACATACTTATCCTTTCCTCTTCAGTAAACAAAAACATCCCTATGTCAAACTTGTAATTACTAAAATACAAGTCAATAAGCATAGAGATGTAAAACTATTACACATTAAAAAATAAATAATTAGCAATCAAAGAATAGAAATTGTGTACGAAATGTCTCAATTAGTTTTGGCTAGTAAATATCATTTCCAATAAACGCCCTCTCAATTCCTTATCCTGATGATGCAAGATATTCATTAAGTCATGAGAATTTTTGGCATTGATGAATTGATTTAACAATCTATCTTTTAATTCATATGGAAGAGAAGCCGTCTTTAGTAGTCTAAAAACTTCATCATTTAGGGATGTCCTTTTATGATCTTTCCATTCAAATCTAGCTGTATCATTCTTATTTGGCAATTCAATTATAGACACATTCGTTCCTTTAAAATGAATTCTATGCCTTCTATTGCTTGGAACGATACTAGAATCTCCTTGTAATGTTAACTCTACCATCCCCATTTCCCAGTCGATTGATAATCTTGTTTTATATCTTTGACCATTTTGATCTTCAATCATTTCAAAAGAATGTTGTTTTCCTGGGAATACATACCAATCTACAACTTCAGGTAAATCAACACCCATATCTATCTCAGAACCAACCAAAGGAATGATTGCACCACTTTTTGCAAACACAGGTATAGTCGAAATGTCTCTATAAACACTCAACTTCACACCACCTGTATATTTTTTCTCTGAAAAGAAGTCATACCATTCACCTTCAGGGAACCATACATCCACTTTTGCAGATTGGAATGCCAAATCCATCTTTTCTACAATGGGAGCCACCATCAGTTCTGTTCCAAAAAAGTATTGATTTGGAACATTATAGCTCTCATCATTCTCTGGGTAGAAATAATACATTGGGCTGATTAATGGGGCACCTTCCTCGTGTGTCTGTACATTCATGGTATATAGATATGGAATCATCTGATGTCTCAAACGAAGGTATTTCTTCATAATCTTAGATGTTGTTTCTGAAAAAAACCAAGGTTCTTTACTATTAAAGGGACTTCTAGAACTATGTAATCGAGTAATCGGACTAAAAACGCCAAACTGTAGCCATCTGGTTTGTAGCTCTTCGTCATAATCCCCCAGCATGTGTCCACCGATATCATGACTCCACCAACTATAACCGATATTAGATGCTGTCGCTGTAAAATAAGGTTGAAATCTTAAGGAATTCCAACTAATAATAGTATCCCCTGAAAAACCAACAGGGTAGCGGTGACTACCAGGACCTGCATATCTTGATAAAATCAAACCACCTTCTGCATTTTTACAACTATCCTGATAGTGATAATGGTTTAAAAGCCATAGTGGATCTAGCATACCTTGTGTCCCTTGTTGCCAGTCAATCCACCAAAAATCTACTCCCTGCTTTTCTAGCTCATAATGAACATCTTTAAAGTAGGCTTCCCTAAAAGATGGATTAAAAAAATCAAAAATAGCAGGTTCTTCTAATTCTACATTTAACCCTAATCGTTTTGCAACTCGAGGATAAGCTTCTTCATAAGCCCGTATACCATCAGCAGGATGGACATTTAAGGAGAGTTTTAACTTTCTATCATGAAGTTGTTGCAATAACTGTTCTGGATTAGGTATTAAGTTTCTATTCCAACTATATCCTGTCCAGCCACTTCCAAAACGAGCTGGAATGTCAGTTATATGCCAATCCATATCTAAAACACCGATAGATAATGGAATTTTCTCTGTTTCAAATCTATCTATTAAATCCAAGTATTCATCCGACGTATAAGGCCAATACCTACTCCACCAATTACCTAAAGCATATCTTGGCAACAAGGGTGTTGAACCAGTCAAATGGTAAAAGTCTCTGATTGCTCCTCTATAATCATGCCCATAGGCAAAGAAATACAGGTCAATTTGATTTTCTCTCTCAATATAACCAGACTGTTCATCCCAAATAAATCCTTGAGAATCATCCAATAAGGCTATACCATTTCGGCTAATAATTCCATCTTCTAACGAGATTGCTCCATCTGCCTTATCCAGAGTCCGAGCTGTTCCTTTTAACGTTTCAATAGATTCACCAAAATACCAGCGACTACCATATACGGCAAAATTTCCTTTTAATTCTATAAATAAATTTTCGGCGTTAAATTCTCCTTTATTAAAGTGCAAATGAAAATAGTCCGTCATAATATCTAGTACGTTTGGTGTCTCTATATGATTTAACGAAACTTGGCCAAAATCTCTATTGTAGATAAGTTGTGTAGTTCTATCCTCAAAATTTCCAGTTTGAGAGTATTCTAGCCTTACTAGCTTGTCTGTTAATACAGAGATTCGATAAAACTCTACCTTAAAAATTTTCAATTTGTTTCCCTCCTTTTATGGTAGCATAAAAACAGAACGCACCATTTTTGATGCGTTTTTCGTTATTCTGAATGCAATGTTCTATCTGTTATATCTATAACAAATGATACTCAATTGAAAAAATGTAGTGGACAAAATATCTTTTAACAAACCAAGATGTTATTAAAGAGTTATCCCCAGAGCAAGAGCTTCATCTCGCAGTGTTTCAACATCAATAACCGTAGGTCGCCATCCTTCAATCATATTTGTACTTAAAGCATACCAAACACTCTTAAAAACGGAGCGGTTTTCAAAAGCTACTCCCATGATTGTCATCTTTTCTTTATCTATATCTAAGGACATATGCTACCTCCTTTAGTTACATTATACCATGTTTCTATGTAGCTTTTAAAAATTTTATAAGCTTCAAATCCAAATATAAAACTCGTTCTTTTTCCTTTTTAACTAATGATTCTGAGTAAAAACTTAACTTCATAAGCGACTCAAGTCGCAACAACTGTGTCAATTGCACCAATTTATTAAGAAAGTACAAAAAGAACACCCCGAAAGGTGCTCTTTGTAAGTATAGTAATTCTCTCGAATTAACGTTTACTAAATTGTGAAGCTTTACGAGCTTTTTTAAGACCTAGTTTGATAAGGTTTTGATTTAGTTGATTTCAAAATATCTTAATATCAATATTCTATAGTTTTCAACTGACTTTTTATTTCAAAAAATTTATATAAGTTTTATTGAATGAGGGAAATTTCAACTAAATAACTTAAACGTTATTACCCTTGAATAGAGTTTCCCACTGAGTAATTGATAATGGGAGTATGGGTTTATTTTTCTTGTAAAAATCTAATAGATCATCATTAGCTATTCGAACCACATTGTCAATCCGATTTAGATTAATTATTTTAGGTGCATAAAGATATACTATATACCCATCTTCAACATATTGATTGAATTCTAAAGTATCAAGTTCTTTGGCTTTTTTCCCCTTTACTTGAAGCACCGCTTTTCGAGGATTATCAACATCTCTCGAAATCATCTCACACTCAATCTTAATTGTAGTGGATTTATTTGCTATTGAATTAGATAAAACATAGTAGTTTTCTTTTATTTGTAAATAAGATATTACAAGCTCCTCTAAATCAAAATCTGGTAGATTATCTAAAAGATTACCCTCTTGTGGAGTAACCTTATAATATTTACTGCTTGATAATTGATTAAAAATTGTTTTTGAATACTCAATGATTATTTCATCACGAATTCTTTCAACAGTGCCACCTCGTGGTCTATTGAAAGACGATTTAATTTGGCCAGACACTTGCATCCCAAAATTATAAGCTTCAACTGGTAAGACTGCTCCGATATCCAGTCGTTTATCACATACTACTTCAACAGGAGATATAACTCTACAAATCCAGTAATTACCATCTAGATCTCGTGTCCAGAATAAATCGTCTACTTTAGCATCCCTAAAAACGTTAATTGCTGGATTAGCTCTTCCAGACAACTCTTTAACCCTGTAATAATACTCTTGAAAGCTCTCGCGGTAGAGATCTTCACTTTGACTACTCCACCCAATAGCAACATACTGTTTTTTTCTATTTAAACAGAAATCTACCAATCCCTGCCTGCAATCAGTCCCAGTCTTCAAATGTAATCTAGCTACATAATCCATGAATTTCACCTCATCTAAAGGATATAATTACAGTACCAGTATATCATAAATAATAACAAAACCTTGACTTTCCGAAAAACAACTATTTTCCTGAAAGTTAGTTGCTGTAAAATAATATCTGTTCAAGAATAAAGAAAAATTAAGTCTTTAACTAAATGAAATCTGTTTTATTTTCACACTTTACCTTTTTCTTTATCATTATCCTCTTTTCTAAAGTCTAAATAATATTTTTTTATCTGTTTACCTTTTAGATGTGCAGTTCTGTCTTGTTTACATTTTTCTATTATTTCAAAAATTTTATTTGATACCTTCTTAAATATTTCTTGCTTTTGATTATCTTTTAATCTGGGAGTTGTTTGTTTGACGACATAGTATGCACTGTTATTTTCAACGGTTATTAACTGTAGAAGTTCTTTAGAAATTTCTATATCTAATGTATACGGTTTATATGAATCTACAACTTCTCCCTTATTTTTCTCCATCGGTAAAAATGATTCTTCTTCATCACCTATACAGGTAAATAGCTTTATTTTATTATGTTCAGTCAAGTTTCCATTATCACTACTTGGCAAATGATACGTTTTTATTTCGTCTTTAAATATTTTCGGAAGTGATTCTTTATCTCTTTGTCCTTTTTCCGGCCATTCATATAATTCTTTCGCTTTTATAATGGTGTCAATCTCTAGAATATCGTTATTATCATTCTCTTGAATCTTAGATACAAATATAAAATAAACATCTTCTCCTGCTTTAATCCAGTCTCTAACATCTTGACTCAAGGAATCATTTGTATGACAAAATGTATAAAAGAAGTTGTCGTTCCAAATAAAGGGATCTTCATTTTTCTCTTTTTGTTTAATTCTATCAAAACTAATTTTATACTTCTTATGAGAGATATTTATTTCTTCAGACTGCCTTTTAGGATGCCCAACAATTACTAAATGTTTCATATTTATCTTCCTTCTGTTAAAACCACACCTTGCTTTTAAACTATTGATTGGTTTAATTGACAAATCAGTCAATATCTTCTAGTAAACGAGATAGTAGCATTTGTGCGTGGTAAGCCACCATCACTTCCAACCCCTTTTATTAGTTTATAATCTTTATCAAGTATGTCAAAAATATCATTCATTTCAAAACATGTATGTTTCTCAAAATTCATAAGATTAAATATAAACTTATCATCTGATAGTTCATATACTATTCCTTCATCGAATTCAATTTTCCCAGTATCTATATCTTTTAATCCCATAATATCACTAGAAAAATCCCTTTTAACAAAATACAATTTCCATTTCCCATTATACTCTTCTGCATTTTCATTATTAAGAAAGTCAAGAAAATCAAATTCTTCTTTTATAGCTTCTGGAATAGAGAGAAATTTACCAAAAATAGATTTTATAATTTTCAGTTTTGTATTTATGTTAAACCCTTTAATAGCCTTCTCATCTCCATTATGAGAAAAAAATTTCAAATAAGCTTCATCATATTTACCTAAAAATGTGTTACATTTTCTACACAAAGTTTTTGCTGTACGCCCCTCTACATATAATTGAGAAGCTAATTCATTATCAAAAATATCCGCACAAATATGTTCTAAACTTTCACCTTTTGACATCCTCAATTTAATTTTTTCTAATTGATTAGGATGAAAAGTATCTATCATTTTAACTATGTCTAACGACACAATATCTTCATTTCCAACACTTTTAGCAGGGTAATGTTCCCTAATCATCTCATCGTCATTGAATAGCTTATGACATAATTTACATACTGTTTTAGTCGAAGTCATTAAATAATCACCACCATATAAAAAGTTTAAGTATCGGGTTAATTATATCACACATATTGTTAACTAGAGGCATCATATTATCATAGTGACGGAATCAGTTAATTGGTAAAGTTCTGTTTTACTTGCGTATTTTCCTTTTCATAGGAAAAAGAAACACCACTCTCATCAATCAAGGTCAGTCCCTCAATCTTACGACTGGAAAAATGATGTTCCATAACCTTGATATTGTGACTCTTAATCATATGATTGAAGAATCCCTCAAAGTCATAACCTAAAAGAGAAGAGTCGTTTTCTTTAATATACTTGTAAAGATAATGGTTTGCAATTTTCTTAATTTGGCTGTATTGTGTATCCATAATACCTCCTTGAAGTTTTGTTGTTTTATAAACTAACAATGATTATATAGAAAAAGTGGACGATTGTCCACTGGAAATTAAGATTTAAAAAGTTTGCATAACAAGCTTTTATCCCTTTTCTTATTATACACATATACCCTATGATACTTTTTATGTTTCTTTTGTCTGTATTTTCTATTACTTACAATCACTAAAGATACCCGCTTCACTTTTTCTTCTTCAGTATCTGTGATATTCCCCAACTCAGTTTCACTACTAGCTTCTTCATCGCATTGGTTTTGTTTCTTTCTTAAAATAATTAAAACCATACCCAATATTATCATTAGAAAAAGAAATACCATCGAAGTTAAGCTT
Source organism: uncultured Streptococcus sp. (assembly GCA_963522395.1). Lineage (GTDB taxonomy): Bacteria > Bacillota > Bacilli > Lactobacillales > Streptococcaceae > Streptococcus. The sequence continues at coordinate 28,063 of CAUQZY010000001.1, read as the reverse complement.
AAATTAACCAAAGCAAATTTATATTCATTTTTTTCAAAAAAATTTTCTAACTGTTTTGTAGGAAACCAATTATTTTCAATAAGAACTTTACTGATACTAAATGAGATTAACTCTACTGTCAATAAAGTTCTTAAAAAAGATAATTCTTGCTTTTTTATGATTGAACTAGGATACACTTGATTAAAAATTACATACCTATCCTCAGATAGATACCACATCCCAATTACGTATATTAAAACAGAAAAAAATAATTCAGAAATACTCTTATCCGATAGGATAAGCAAGAGTAATATCGAGACAGCAATAAATAAAACAACTAAACCAAAACGACTGAAAAACTTAAAGTCGTACACCTTTTCACTGAAACTAGCAACCAAAACAGTTACTCCAGTTTCCAAAATCTTATACAACAAAAAGATTAGGAATATTAGTGTGAATATTAGAGGTATAATTTTTTTAGAATTCTCATCTATTTTTACTACATAGAAAATCATGCACCCCATTATCAAGATTGAACCTATAAATTCTATGAAGTGTAAAATTTGGGTAAATTGTTTCCTTAAAAATCTAAATTCCTCAGAAACTGTTTTTTCCGCCTTATCCTTTTTATTGTTGAGTATCAATACTAAAACATTGTTCAAAATCAACCAATGTAATGGATTATAATATAAAAAATTAAGCTTCTCAACAACGAATACTACCAATATCATTATTAAAGATATAATAGGAAAAATCGTTCCTACGAAGGTATGTTTTCTTTTGTCTCTTTGTCTCATTACTTTTCCCCATCAAAAAGTTTCTTTCGCTCCTTCATAAACTGAAGCAGCTCTTGTTTGAAGACTTCTTTTTCTTCATTGCTCATACCGTCGGATGTGGTTCTGAAGAGCAATTCTACTTCTGACAAATCAATATCATCATTGGTTTCATTTGATACCAATGTATTGACAGATACATTAAAGAGTTTGGCAATCTTCACGAGATTGTCATAACTTGGACGTTTTTTACCTTGCTCCCAATAAGCGTATCCTTGTTGCGAAATTTCGATAGCTTTTGCGACTTGAGCTTGGGTCATTTTAGCCTGTTTTCTCAAAGTCTTAAGGTGTTCCGCAAGATCCATTATCGTTCCCCTTAAAAAATTATTTTTAAATTTTTTTTCAAAAAAGCATTGACATTCACAACCTATGGTTGTATAGTGATTGAAAAGAATAACCTTATCTTCAAGGCTAAATTACGATCTTTGAAAATTTAATAAAAAGTGCGTCTGACAACCAGAGGGCTGATTGCCAAAACTACACTAAACTTCGTACCTTTATTGTAAATGTTTTGGAAAAAAAAGTCAAGTCTATTTATGGTTGAAGTGAAGATATAAAACATTTTTGTGGGCTTCCACGCATTTCGGACTTTCGCACTTTTCCGTATAGTAAAGTGAACTGGCCTCGCCAAAGGGCGTAAGAGAATCCATGAGGTATGATAGTGACTACCTTTTGAGATTGGCTGGGAAAGCGATGGTAATTTACGCAAAGCACCTTGCTAAACGTTACCACCGTGGAAAGAGTATTCTTTCCAACCAAATAACTTTTCTTTACTGCTGTCTATCCTTATTAGATAGACTTACTCTCAAATTTCTAAGTCTTCTTTTTTCTTAGTAGCTTTTTACTTTTATGATAAAGGAGAAAACTATGACAAATTTTTTTCTCACTGCAATGTAAACGACTTTACGATAATTACACATTTACTTATAGAATCTTCAGTTCATCTGATAAACTAACTGCACAGCTATACACTCAAGCTTTGAATAACTTAGAGTCTTTAGCAAAGAAATCACTCATCACAGGATTTTCTCATGCTGAGGTGGAATTCTATACTAGAATGTTTAAACGTAAACTCTCTACTCACTACTACTCAAGAGTGAAGCTACCAGCTTAACTCTTTTTATTTTACAATCAGAAAGGAAAACTTATGATCCCAGAAACTTTAAAAATGAAACCAGAATTTACCGACCTAGCTTACTATGAAAAACTAGGAAATGCACCACGTTATATCTTTGGTAAAGAAGGAAAGTACCAACGGCATATTCTAAATAGTGAAACTCATAGTGCCTTCCACGTTATTACACCTGCTTCTACCACTGTCTTTCCAGAAGATGCTCTAGTTGAAGCAGTTAACCCTATTTTCCTATCAGATACATCGCTTAATGGAAATTCTGTCGCACCTGCTCTTAATGTTTTTGCTGAGAAGCTAGTACGCAAGAAATAACAAAATAAAGGAGAAAATAAAATGGCTAAAACTGGATTAAACTATGGAATCTATGAAGCTCTAACCCATAGTGATACCCTTACAACAAAGACTTATGTCAATACTTCGAATGTTATTCCAATGGCTGTTGGAGAGATTGCCTATCGTAATCTTAAAAAGTAATGGTGTGAATTTGGTGTGAATTTTGCTAAAAATTATCAAAAAAACACTCCATGGTGTGAACCATGAAGTGTTGTAAATGCTGTATTGTAGCTGGTTCTTAACGTTTTGAGAACTGGCTAGCTTTACGAGCTTTCTTAAGACCTGGTTGGGGCACCACTTATTTTATCTAATTTCAAAGTGCTTTAAAATCAACGTTTTCATAGGTTTTCAAAAAATAAAATTTCAACAAATTTCAATCAGTTTCATTAAAATAAGGTAAACTTTCATAAAAAATAAGTAAAAATCGAACCAGAATATCAAAAGTTTCCCTTATATAAAATTTATACATATTAGAACAACACCATAGAAAAGAGAGCCACCGCTCTCTTTCTTTTTATCTATTATATTTTCGTTTTCCTGCTAAAGCAAATAGTCCAACACTTGCTCCAAGCAATGCTAAAAGTCCTGAATCCTTCGTTCCTGTATTTGGAAGTTGTTTCTTAGATTCTGCTTTTGCATTTGTAGCTTGTGCAGGAGCTTGATATGTTTTATCGTCTTTAGTTCCTACTGTAGCAACTACAACATTATTTTGAGCCTTCCCATCCACAACATCAACTACTTTACCGTCAGCATCAAGGACAGGTTTAACCTCCCCACCTGCATTACGGATTTCTTCTGCTCTGTCTTTCAAAGCCTGCAAGCGTTGTTGTTCAGCAAGGTATGCGTCATGGTCGGCTTTGAGTTGCTTGAAGTTCTCATACCCACGAGCCTTAGCTTCTGCGATACCCTCAAGACGAGCTAACTCTTCCTTAGCAGTTTCCAACTCAGCACGAAGTACACCAAGCTTAGATTTAGCGTCAGTAAGTTCTTTATCCAAAGCCTTAAGGACTTCATCACGATTAGTAAGAGCAAGTTCAAGAACTGCATGAGTGTCAGTAGCTTCTTTAGACGCTTCACGTTTACGAGCAAGGTCTTGACCAGCTGACTTACGAGCCAAGACTGCTACATCATGAGCCTTAGTAAGGACTTCCAATTCACCCTTAGCAGTAGCAAGAGTCTTATCAGCATTAGATTGTTCAGCCTTAGCAGTCTCAAGAGCTGACTTAGCATCTGCAAGAGCCTTAGCCTTGTCAGTAGCGTTTGATTTAGCTAGAGCAAGCGATTCCTTAGCAGTTTGCAAAGCTTTAGTGTCTTGCGCTAGTTTATCTTTAGCATCCGCAAGAGCCTTTTCAAGAGCAGGGACGTCAATCTTATTACCTACCAAATCAGAAAGATGAGTACGAGCATTAGCAAGAGCTGTCTCAGCGTTAGTGTAGGCAGTTTGGGCTGATTGGACGGCTGTTTTAGCTTCTTGAGAGACTTTAACTGCATCATCATAGGATTTTTGTGCAGTTTCAACTGCCTTAGCGTCTACCTTCTTAGTAGTTGTAGTAATTTCTTTAGGAACTGACAATGTGATTGATGCTTCATAGCCTTTAGTTGTGTAGCTACCAATATATCCGATACCAACACCAAAGTTAGTCTTATCAGCATCACGCAACCCAAGAAGAGAAATTGCACTACTATACTGTTCTGTGCTTGATGTATTCGCATTAACACCCATTAAAGCATTGACAATACCCTGATACATAACTTGTTTGATACGAGCCATAGTATTTACTTTTTGATTTAGTTCTAAAAAGTCTGGAATCTTCTTAGAGCGAATTGCAAGAGAGGGAGTAGCTACATTAGACTCTTCCTTAGCAAGCTCATACTTCTCTTTAAGGCTTTTAAGGTTGTGTTCACTAAGAACTGCGCTATTAGAATTTATGAAAGAATTAGCGTAGTTATTGAATGCTTCAGACAATTTAAGAGAACTATCACCTACTGTAACAGGAGCAGTACCAAACTTAGCACGCAACTTGTTAATAATAGACGCTGCATAGGTAGCCAAACGAATTTGTTGCTCTTTAGTTAGGTGTTGGAAGTCAGCAATTTCTGTTGCATCTGTGTCCTCTGAACCATAAGCGACAAAGTCTAAACCACCTGTAGAGTACTTACCCGTAGAGTTAAAATCACGAAGTGATTTAGCACCTACACCAGTTACTTCGTCTTTGTAAGGTGTGTTATAAGCTGCCTTACGGACTTCATCTGCAGTACCTGTGCCGTTGGCAAGAGCCTTGATTGCATCAATATACCCTTGCGAAAGAGCTGGAGAGTAAGTTGCCTTTGGAACATCGTACATCTTTTCAGAAGATGTAGTTGTTTCAGTGACACCTTGTTTAGCTACGTCAAGAGCTGATTTAGCTGTAGTGACTGCACCGTCTTTGTTGGATTGGTCAGCCTTAGCATTAGCAAGGGCTGTAGTGGCTTGGCTGAGGTTAGTTTCAGCTTGAGATACCCCAGTTTGGGCGTCTTTGATAGCTTGGTCTTTATTAGATTGAGCCTTCTTACCGTTGTTAAGGTTAGTCTGAGCAGTCGCTACGGCTTGAGTGTCAGCACTAACTTGGTTAGTAAGCGTAGCTACCTCTTTTTCAAGTGGCGCAACATCAGTAGTAGATGAAAGAGCATCTACTTTTTTCTGAGCGTCAGCTACCTTATTAGCCGTATCAGTGGCAGTTTTCTCAGCATTAGATACTACCTTAGTTTGGTCAGCAACCTTTTCAGCAGTCGCAGATACAGACTTATCAGCATCAGCTACAGCCTTTTCAGCAGTCGCAAGTTCGTTGGCTTTCTTGTCAGCATCAGCCTTAGCCTCAGCAACCTTTTCAGGTGTAACAGACTTAGCTTCTTCTACTTTCTTAGTAGTGTCAGCGATAGTCTTTTCAGCATTAGCAATGTTTGCTTCAGTAGTTGAAACAACTTCTTTTTGCTTAGCTACATCCTGATTAGCTTTATCTGACTCATCCTTAGCCTTATCAACATCAGCTTGACTAGGAACTTTAGGTTTAACCTCGTCTTTAGCAACTACCCTAGTTGCAGGCTCATTAACGGCTACCTCAGTTTCGCTAGCTGATACGCTAGTAGATACCCCTAGAGCCGAGATTGCAAGCGTTGAAATAACAGCGCCTGTGCGCAACTTCTTGATGGTTCCATGTTCTTTTTGTAATTCCATCTTATAAATCTCCTTTTGATAGTTCTATAGTCCTATTTTATCACATATTGTAGTGTTTTAAAACTATTTTATATAGCATTTCTCTTTTATAGTAGTTTTTTAAGACTATAAAATTGAGTATGATAGGATTTAAGGGGTACTGATATGACAAAAACAAATCTACAATCTTATCTAGGTAAGAGAATCCGATTACTGAGACTTCAAAAAAATTTGACTCAACAGCAACTAGAGGAGCTCGCGGACCTACCTTTAAAATACACGTACAAACTAGAAAATCTTGAGCCTAATATAAAAATAAAAACATTACAAAAAATTATGGATGCACTTGATACAGATATAGAGACTTTTTTCGATATATCCGTAACCGAAAGCAATCCTTTAATAAATCAGCTAATATATAAAATTAAGGAACTAACACCTAGTAAACAAGAACGAGTTCTCAAGCTCATGATACAGCTTATTGACGAAATAGAAACATAAACCAAGTCACGAAAAATTGACTTGGTTTTATTTTATTCTCCTGTAAATAAAAACCGAATATTCTTTGCTATTGTTAAAATTTCTAAGACCCTAGCGTAAATTCTTTTACCCTACCGAAAATGAATAATCAAAACAACCTAAAAAATAGGTATCCCAGCGAAGAGGTCTAACTACCTGAGCAAAATAAGAAGAGTCTGACGAAAATTTATAACAACACCATACTATAATATATATACACTGGCGTAAATTTTTGACTACCTGTACTATAATATTTATACAATGGCGTATTTTTGAGATAGTTTAATTTTTAATATTAAAATGACGTAGCTGAAGGAATCCCCTACCGATATAGTAAGTGAATACTCAAAGAAAAGGGGTGATGAAAAATGTACTATTTGAGTTAAATTGATAACATTTAATAACTTGTTATCATCAAAGATTAAAATTACTTGTCAGCGTTCTAGAAAGTCTGACCACGCAAAGAAAAGGAGGCATTCATATGTCAAAAGCAAAAAAATTAATCGTAGGAAACTATGAAAGTTCAAGAGTATTTATAGATGCTTTATCAACTTCTGTTGATATCCCAGCAGAGATGAAAGTAATTGATACAAATAGCGGAATCATCAATGACGGTCAAGAAAATAAACGTCCGTGGGCATCGCTTACATGCGTAGATGTCGAACTCTATGAACAGTTCGCTAGCATTAGTCAAGAAGCTTACTGCCCATCGTTCAAAATCAAGTTAAAGAATTATCAAAATGAAAACTTAGATAGTTTGATTGATACCAGCATAGTACTTAACAAGTATGACTTGTCATTTGTACTTGACAAATTGAAGCAACCCATTGGATTCGCTCTTGTAGCTGATCTTGCTGATATTTCATTAAAATAAGTGATAAAAATAGTGAGTTATCATCTGCATTGTGTAGATGATAACTACTCACTATAAAAAGGAGATAAAACATATGCTAATGAAAATACTATCCTATCTTTTTATTGTACTGTTCCTATGGCAAAGTGTGAATGTTCTGTGCATCTCTCTAAAAAGACAGTTTCTCATTTTGTCAGATGAGGTTGTTAAGAAAAATGAAAATCTATGGGAACAATGCCTCTTGTTAACAGGCAAGCAAGTTAAGTTTATAACTACATTGATTCAAAATGTCACACTTTGGTGGTTCAATAAGAAAGCTGATGAACAACTACAAGTCCGAAAAGGTACTGTCTTACAAAACGTGGTCAATCATCTCAATCAAAACTTATCTCATGATTTACAGTTAAAAACTATAAATCCTGCTACCACACGAGGTATAGATGTTTGGATCTATCTCGCTAATAATCTTGACACAAACTCCCAAAAGGAGCTTGAAGATTATTTCATGGGAGTGTTGGCTAAATACACAAATGAATTTGCTCTTGACTATATGCACATAGAAATGAATGTTGGTGCTGGTTGGGTTGCTAAATTTGATGTCAAAACAATTGAAGAGGCAACACACAATCGTATGGCAAGACAGACTGAAATCATTCAAGAAGAGGACTTCTAATATGATTAAAAACGTTTTCGAGGTCAACAGTAGGGGACACCCTTCCCCTTTCAACATTGACATAAACCGATATTTTGCTTGGATTATTGCAGGACCGTCTGGTTCAGGGAAATCAACCTTCTTGCATAGATTTATAGGTCTTGTGGCAACCCATGATACATCTGCTGAAGCTTATTTTATGGATTTTAAAGCTGATGATGAACTATTCGCAATGTCAGGGACTCATGTAGCTCGTGGATTCAACTGTCTTGATATGTTTGAAACTATCTATAATCGCTTTGAAAACAGATTAAGCAAGGTAGAAACGAATGACCACAATCTATATCTTATTTTTGACGAGTGGCAAGCATTTCTAGCTTATCTTGAACAAACTGATAAAAAGAAACACAAGGAAATACTGTCTAAAATGCTAATGATGAATAGTATGGGTAGAAGCCTAGGCTTCAGAATAATTTTATCCAGTCAGCGATTCTTATTGGTAGATTTGCCTGGACGATATAACTTTAATTGTGTCATCAGTTTATCAACTAGCTTTTTGAATGCAAGCAACAATAGACAGTTACTTTTCCCAGATATGGAAAAAGACGAGGTCATCGTCAAGCCTAGGGGATATGGGTATTTTCAAATAGAAGGCGAACCTGTGAGAATGTTTCGGACTATTCCAGTTAAGAATCAGCAAATTTTGAATCTACGAATTCAGGAGCTTTTCTCAAGGTATGAATAGCGGTTTTCCTGCTATACTTGTTTTGACGACAGCAGCCCTTTTTGAGCTATCTCATCGGTATAGTGTCGGCACTTGCCAATCAGTAGGAAAATGAGGTCTTGCAAGGGCTTTGAGGGGTGGAGATTTTTCAGCGTAGTATAGCGAAGCCTAAAGCGAAAGCGTAACGAAGTCGAAAAATACTACCCCGTCCCTTGCCAGTCCTCAAGCGTTCTTAGTGTGTGATATCATCGGGCAGGAGAGGCTGGGGTTTGGGCAAAGCCCCAAGAGAAGATTTATTGGGGTTACTACGACCCCCAATAAATCAATAATCAATAATCATAGAAAGAAAACAAAATGGCTAAAGAAAAACGTTCAAATAAATGGGCATTCCTATTCTATAAGGAAAGTGCCCCAGAAAATTATTTAGAAATTCTCGAAGAGTTACACATTCCATTTGTTCTTAGCCCTTGGCATGATAAGGACATTAACAGGGAAACTGGGGAATTTAAAAAATCGCACAAGCACGGAGTCTTATTTTTTGAATCGCTAAAAAGTTATTCCCAAGTATCAGAGCTTCTTACTGAGAAACTCAATACACCTTCCCACGTTGAAGTTGTCATGTCACCAAAAGGTATGTACGATTATTTCATACATGCAGAAAACCCTGAAAAAACTTTATACAATATAGAAGATATTGAATCAGGTTGCGGATTCGAACTTGATAAGTTCTTGATAGAGCAAAATTCAAATTTATTTCTAGAAACTGTTATCGATGTAATCACCGATAACGATTTTACCGAGTTCGAAGACTTAGTTCACTACGCTAGAAATAAAGATATTTCACTACTGGGATTAATAATTGAACGAACCTACTTTTTTACAAAATTTTTAGATTCTAGACGTTATAATCCCCAAAACAACAAAAAAACCTCCTCAGAAGATACTTTGACGAGCAATACTGATGAGGCAAATACAGATGATTAAAAATCAACTGATACTTCAATTATAGCACAATAGGGAGAAATAACTTATGCAAGTAATTCTACCAGATGAACAAGTTAAACAAATTCAGCTCCTACTTGCTGAACTAATCGAAAAAGAAATTGAAAAAAAGCTACACCATAGCAGCCTTGAAAGCCCTTTTTTAAACAAACAGCAGGCTTGCCACTATCTAGGCATCTCAAACAATACTCTAGATAGTTGGATCAAGAAAGGACTGCCTACAATAAAAATAGGCAAGACTATACGATTTAATAAAGAAGCCATTAATTCATGGCTTTACTCACAAAACTAGAAATATCTATATTTTTGTTTTATAATAGTCATGATATTTTCTGGTTCGATACACAAGGAGAATATCATGACTATCAGTAAGACAAAAAACGGAACTTATCGCTTAAAAATCTATATCCCAATTGAAGCACGAATGCCACTTGGAATTGTCAATAGCAACTATTACGATAAGCGATTTAAAACTAGAAAGGAGGCAAGACAAGCTGAGATAGACTTGCTTACCAAGTTAAATCAAATAGAAGATAATGAATTTACAGGACTTGCAAAAGGAGATATTCTTTTCTCAGACTTCTATAACAATATCTGGTGGGACTCTTATAAAGCAGGTCAAACTACATCTACTTCTAAACCACCAAGCAGGTCAACAATTGCTAATACCAAAACCTGTTTTGAAAAACATATACTGCCACTTCTTGGAAACTATACGATACAGTTTTTAAACCAAAATAAGCAAGTTATCCTAAATCTAATGACATCTAAGGCTAATGAATATGCGAATTTCAAATCTTTACGTAGTTATGTAATTTCCATTTTTGACTGGGCAGAAGAACTTGAGTATATAGAAGCTAATAAAGTTGCAAAAATATTAAGAAGAATAAAGGCCACTAAAAAGATTCAACTTGCAGAGTCAAAGAGAGAGGAAGATTTATATCTAACTCATGAACAACTCCAAGAATGGTTCTCAGCATTTCAAGAAGATTTAGATAATGATAAAATAACCCTTAAAGATTATGTCCTATTTTATCTCACTTTTTTCTTAGGCGATAGAAAATCTGAAACCTATGCTCTTCAATGGAAACATATCGATCTTTCAAAAAAACAGATTCAGCTAATTCAAGCTTTAGATAGATATGGACAAGTAAAATCTACTAAGGGAAATAAGAAAACTATTTTCTCTATTTCTAATGACTTACTTCAACTCCTTACCTCTTGGAAAGAGCAACAAAAATATGAGCTGGCAAAGTTTGGCATCATCAGTAATCCAGAACAATTTGTTTTTACATATATCGACACAAGAGGAAACATCAACAAGCCTTTACATGCTGACTATCTAAACAATAAAATGAAAAGTATTAGAAAGCGACATAAAGGGCTGACACATGCTACACCTCATAAACTGCGACATACAGGAGCGACACTTGCTAAACAAGCAGGAATGAGCTTAGAAGCTATCTCTGAGGCTCTAACACACAGTGACACAGGAACAACTCAGATTTATGTCAATACTTCTAATGTAGTTCCTATAGCAGTTGGTGAATTTGCTTTAAAGTCTCTAAAACAATAAGGTAAAAATAAGGTGAACTTTGAGGTAAACTTTTCAAAAAAATACGAAAAAAGCACCCATAAGGTAAACTTTTGAGTGCTTTGAAACGTTGATATAATCGTATTGATTAACGTTTTGAGAATTGTGATGCTTTACGAGCTTTCTTAAGACCTGGTTTCTTACGTTCAACTTTACGTGAGTCACGTGTAAGAAGTCCTGCGCGTTTCAATGAATCGCGGAAGTCTGGGTCTACTTGAAGAAGGGCACGAGCGATACCGTGACGGATAGCTCCTGATTGACCAGCGTATCCACCACCTACAACGTTAACGAAAACGTCGTATGAACCTACAGTTGAAGTAACTGCGAATGGTTGGTTGATTACAAGACGAAGGTCAGCGTGTGGGATGTACTCTTCAACATCTTTTTTGTTAACAGTGATTTTACCAGTTCCTGGAACAAGGCGAACGCGTGCAACAGCGTTTTTACGACGTCCAGTACCTGCATATTGTGCTTGTGACATACTTTATTGTTCCTTTCCTTAGATAAGTCCTGAAATATCAAGAACTTCTGGTTGTTGTGCAGCGTGAGTGTGCTCAGCTCCAACAAATACTTTCAATTTCATACCTTGAGCGCGGCCAAGAGTATTGTGTGGAAGCATACCTTTAACTGATTTCTCGATCAAACGTACTGCATTTTTAGAACGAAGTTCACCTGCAGAGATTTGTTTCAATCCACCTGGGTGGTTTGAGTGAGTGTAGTAGATTTTATCAGTTGCTTTTTTACCAGTCAATTTAACTTTTTCAGCATTGATAACAATCACAAAGTCACCTGTATCAGTGTGTGGTGTAAATGTTGGTTTGTTTTTTCCGCGAAGTACGCTAGCAACTACTGCAGAAAGACGTCCAAGTGGTACATCAGTTGCGTCAACTACGTACCATTTACGTTCAACTTGGCCTGGTTTAGCCATAAATGTTGTTTTGTTCATGATTTCTCCTATATATAGTTCGATTTTTGTTTACGGTGATGGGTGTTCCTTCCCATCGAAAAGTATTTGGAAGGTTCCGGGGCCTTTCAAATGGGGTAAACAATACCGCCTACTATAATACCAAATTTCACCACTAAAAGTCAATAGATATGAAAAATATTTTTCTGAATTCCACTCTTTTTATCTCTAAAAAACCTCGCTTTCGCGAGGCTCTTCTATTTATAAGATAAGGCACGTTTAAAGGTTTTCCAAGGACCTAAATCATCCGTTTGCAGAACGAGGCTAGCATACATGCGTCCGATAAATCCTGTTGCTACCACTGCAAAAATCACTGTAATAGCAAGTGAAATCCATGCTTCTACTCCCCCTGCATAGCCATTAATGGTTCTAAATGGCATAAAGAAGGTCGAAATAAAGGGAATATAAGAACCAATCTTCAAGATGAGATTGTCACCAGCTGCACCTAGAGCTGTCACTCCAAAAAAACCACCTATAATCAAAATCATCAAAGGCGACAAGGCTTTTCCTGCATCCTCAGGACGAGAAACCATAGAACCTAGGAAGGCTGCTAAAACAACGTACATAAAGAGACTAACCAAGACAAACAATAAGGTGTTGAGCGAGAAAGCCTCTCCTATATGGTTTAAAATACCAGATTGTGCCAAGATTGGTAGGTCTTTAAAGAGAAGAATGGCAGCAAATCCACCCACGACGTAAATGCCAATATGGGTCAAAATCACAAGAAGCAGAGCCAGCATGCGAGCGTAGAAATAATGACTAGCTCGGATACTAGAGAAGACCACCTCCATAATTTTGGTTCCTTTCTCGCTAGCCACTTCCTGAGCAGTGACACTAGCATAGGTAATCAAAATCATATAAAGGAAGAAACCAAGCCCTGCGGCCGCAAAGGTTTGAATCATTTTTTTATTTTCCTTGGATTCATCAATTTTCTCCGTAAAGTTAACTGTTTGTTCCAAGCGTTTTTCCTGTTCTTGTGACAAATTGGCTGCCGAACGATTGAGTTGATCTTGAAGCTCATTTAACTTGCTCGTTACTCCTAGCTTAATAGCAATCTCAAGAGAAGTTTCACCATGATAGACGGCCTTTAGGACGCTGTCCTCTTGGTCAATGGTTAGGTAACCCTTGATTTTCTCATCTTTGATAGCAGCTTGGGCACTTGCTTCGTCTTTATAATCAAAGTTAACACCATTTACATTCTTCAGTCCTTCTGCTACAGATGGCACTGTTGTCACTACTGCCACTTTATCATTTTTAGCCATAGAAGAGCCTTGGAGATAGCCAATTCCTCCAGAGAGACCGATAAACAAGAATGGTGAAATCACCATAAAGAAGAAACTCCACGATTTGACATGTCGAAGATAGGTTTCCTTCATTACAACCCACATATTTCTCATACTTCCACCCCTGATTCTAGTTTAAAGATTTCATCGATTGTTGGCGCTTGCTGGTCAAAGGTTGCGATATATTGCCCTTGAGTCAAGATTGGGAAGAGTTCCCTTCCAGCACTCTCATCCTCCAAGATCAATTTCCAACTGCCTTGTTTGGTCAAGCTCACCTGTTTGACATGAGGAAGATTTTCCAATTCTTCCTTGCTTCGTTCACTTGAAACAAAGAGACGCGTTTTCCCGTATTGATTGCGGACATCCTGAACCGGTCCATGCAAGACCACACGGCCATCTCGAATCATGAGAATATCGTCACAAAGCTCCTCGACGTTGGTCATGACATGGTCAGAAAAGATAATGGTTGCCCCACGTTCTTTTTCTTGAAAAATGACTTGCTTGAGCAATTCTGTATTGACTGGGTCCAATCCACTGAAAGGCTCATCCAAGATAATCAAGTCTGGCTCATGAATCAGAGTAATAATGAGCTGAATCTTCTGCTGATTTCCTTTTGACAGACTCTTAATTTTATCTGTCAGCTTCCCTTTCACTTCCAACCTCTTCATCCATTGAGGGAGTTTTTCCTTGATTTCTTTGGCATCCATGCCTTTTAGCGTCGCCAAGTAACGAACTTGTTCAAGGACTGTCAATTTAGGCATGAGACTGCGTTCTTCAGGCAGATAGCCAATCCGAGCGTAGGTCTCCTGACGAATATCCTGACCATCCAGACTGATTTCTCCTTGATATTCTAAAAACTTCAAAATACTGTGGAAAATCGTTGTCTTCCCAGCACCATTTTTTCCGACTAGTCCCAAAATACGACCTGGTCGCGCTTGAAAGTCAATACCAAACAAAACTTGCTTGGGTCCAAAACTTTTCTCTAGACTTCTTACTTCTAGCATCTTTCACCTCCGAAATGTCTTGCACTCATTATACTCCTTTTTGATAGCCTTTACAATGCTTTCCGTCCATTTTTATAATACTAATGCTATGTAAAATATGGCCTGGAGAACTTTTATACTCAATAAAAATCAAAGAGCAAACTAGGAAGCTAGCCGTAGGTTGCTCAAAACACTGTTTTGAGGTTGTAGATAAGACTGACGAAGTCAGTCACATATATACGGTAAGGCGAAGCTGACGTGGTTTGAAGAGATTTTCGAAGAGTATTAATGATAAATCCATTATACAGTAGCAAACTCGATTTATCACCTCCGCTCCTCAACTGTCTATTTTTGATCCTGAATTGTTATTTGAAAAGCAAAAATCCACCCCTAAGGATGGATTGATACTTTAACGCACTTCTGCATTGACTTTTTCTTCGAGAGAAGCTTGGATTTTTTCCATATAGCGTGCGACTTCTTCATCCGTTAAGCTATCTTCTGGATTTTGGAAGGTCAAGCTATAAGCCATTGACTTCATACCCAGTCCCAATTTCTCACCTGAGAAGACGTCAAAGAGTTTGATATCTGTCAAACGTTTCACGCCTGCAGCTTGGATAGCGTCCACAATTTCTTGGTGAGTCACTTCTGCCTTGAGAAGGAGGGCAACGTCACGGCTAACTGCTGGGAATTTCGTGATTTCCACAAATGGAGCAGCTGGTTGAAGGGCAACTTCGATGGCTGAAAGGTTGAGCTCAGCCACATACGTTTCTGGAATATCGTAGGCCTTAGCAGTGACTGGATGCACTTGGCCAAGGAAACCAAGAACTTGGTCACCGAGTGAAATCATAGCTGTACGACCTGGATGAAGGCTAGCGATTTCAGATGTTGCTGTATAAGTTACTTGGAGTCCCAAACGAGCAAAGAGGGCTTCAAGGATTCCCTTAGCATAGAAGAAATCAACTGGAACTGCTGCTGTTTGGAAATCTTTTTCAGCAACCAAGCCTGTCAAGGCAAAGGCAAAGCTGTTGATTTCATTTGGAAGTTCTTCTTTTGGATTACCTGTTTGTTCAAAGACTTTTCCAATCTCGTAAAGGGCCAAGTTTTTGTTCTTACGAGCCACGTTGTAAGCAACTGTATCTAGGATACCTGAAATCATATTTTGACGGAGGACAGAACGATCCACAGTCATTGGCCACATGAGTTCAGTAAGGTTACTTGGTTGAGCTGTGAACTCAACTGCTTTTTCAGGAGTTGTTAGAGCATAGGTGATGATTTCTGTCAAACCTGCTCCTTCAGCAATCGTACGAACTTGACGGCGGAGTTTTTGTGTGGCTGTCAATTCACCAGCTGTACCATCGTCTTTTGGTAGACTAGTTGGCAAGCGGTCATAACCATAGATACGAGCGATTTCTTCAAAGAGATCTGCTTCTATTGTGATATCCCAGCGACGACGTGGCACGCTGACTGTAAAGCTAGCTGCATTTCCAGAAAGGCCAAAACCAAGACGACGGAAGACGTCTTCTACATCAGCATAAGAAAGCTCTGTACCAAGGACACGGTTAACATCAGCAAGAGTTGAAGAAACTTCCACATCAGAGGTATCAAGTTCACCCGCTGAAACGATACCCTTACGCACAGTCGCACCTGCAAGCTCTGCAATCATACTAGCTGCCGCATCAAGAGCCTCATTGACTGTTGCCACATTGATACCTTTTTCAAAGCGAGAAGATGACTCTGAACGAAGGTTGAGGCGACCGCTGGTCTTACGGATTGATTTGCCGTTGAAGACAGCAGCTTCAAGGACAACACGACTAGAGTTTTCAGAGATTTCTGTCGCCTCACCACCCATAACACCTGCAAGGGCTACTGGTTTGTCTGCGACAGTGATGACTAAGTCATTCACGTCCAACTCACGTTCTTCTCCATCCAAGGTCACCAATTTTTCACCAGCCCGCGCCTCACGTACACGGATGTCACTCCCTTCAAAGGTATCCAAATCAAAGGCGTGCATTGGTTGACCAAAGTAGAGCAGAATGTAGTTTGTCACGTCTACAACGTTGTTAATAGGACGGATACCTTCATTCATAAGAAGATTTTGCAACCATTGTGGACTTGGTGCGATAGTCACATTGTCCAAGATACGAGCTGCATAGTAAGGCGCCTTGTCTGTCTCAATGCCCACAGAAAGAGCATCTGCTGCAGCCTGGCCAGTTTCTGAAAGAGTAAATTCTTTAAAGTTGACTGCCTTATCATAGATAGCTGCCACTTCGTGAGCCACTCCACGCATAGAAAGGGCATCTGCACGGTTGGGTGTGATAGACAGTTCGATGATTTCATCATCCAAGTCTAGATATGAGAAGACTTCCTCACCTGGAACGGCATTTTCTGGCAAGATTTGGATGCCATCTGCGAATTCCTTAGGTACAACTGAGTCAGAAATTCCCAATTCACCAAGTGAACAGATCATCCCAAGTGACTCAAGACCGCGGATTTTTCCTTTTTTGATTTTGTAGTTGTCAGCGATGCGAGCTCCTGGAAGAGCCACCATAACCTTGATACCAGCACGCACATTCGGTGCACCACATACGATTTGACGGACTTCTTCTTCGCCAACGTTAACCTGACAAACATGGAGGTGAGTTTCTGGCACATCTTCGCAAGACAAGACCTCACCGACGACAATTTTTGAGAGACCAGCAGCAGGTGATTCGACACCTTCTACCTCGATCCCTGTAGTTGACATTTTTTCAGCCAACTCTTGTGATGGCACATCAATGTCCACCAATTCTTTTAACCATTTATAAGATACAAGCATAATTTAGTTCTCCAGAATGACAGTTGCCACTCTAGTTCTTTTCCTTTCCTATCATTTCAATAGAAGAATCATCTTCTTACCTTAATTTCTTTCTCAGTAACCAATCTGTATCTACTTTTTGACCAACCATAAAATGATGTTGGCTAAATTTTTCAAAACCATATCGATTATAAAATGCTTGAGCTTTTGTATTATGCTCCCAAACACCTAACCAAGCCCAAGAAAAACTATTTTTTGTAGCAAGTTCAAGAGCAAATTCAAACAGTTGCTTACCAAGTCCAAATCCTTGGAATGTTTGTAGCACATAGAGGCGTTGAATTTCAAAAGCGTTCTCTAATTCTCTCTCAGTTTGAGCATTTCCCCAGTTGACTTTGAGAAAACCAGCTATCTCCTCTTCATGCATAATGAAATAGGTTTCGGATTCTGGATTTCCCAACTCAGTTGACAAAGTTTTCAGACTATAAGCCTCTTCAAAGTATTCCTGTAACTGCTCTTCCGTATTATCATGCGCAAATGTTTCACGAAAGGTTTGTTTGGCTATTTTAGCCAACACCTCAACATCTGCCATTTCTACTTTTCTAATCATTATTTAAACTGTTCTGAGAAGCGGATATCTCCTTGGTAGAATCCACGAATATCGTTAATTCCGTAACGGAGCATAGCTACACGCTCTTGTCCAAGACCAAAGGCAAATCCAGAGTAAACAGTCGCATCGATACCACTCATTTCAAGGACACGTGGGTGAACCATACCGGCACCCATAATTTCGATCCAACCTGTTTTCTTACATACGTTACAGCCTTCTCCACCACACTTGAAGCAAGAAACATCCACCTCAACAGATGGCTCTGTGAATGGGAAGTAAGAGGGGCGCAGACGAATCTGACGCTCTTCACCAAACATTTTTTGCACAATCAACTGAAGGGTTCCTTGAAGATCAGCCATAGAGATATTTTTCCCAACAACCAAGCCTTCGATTTGGTGGAACTGGTGACTGTGGGTCGCATCGTCTGTATCACGACGGAACACGCGTCCTGGTGAGATCATTTTCAAAGGACCTTTAGAAAAATCATGGGCATCCATAGCACGCGCTTGAACTGGAGACGTGTGGGTACGTAGCAAGATTTCTTCAGTGATATAGAAAGTATCCTGCATATCACGAGCTGGGTGGTCTTTTGGAAGGTTCATACGTTCAAAGTTATAGTAGTCTTGCTCCACTTCAAAACCATCCACGACTTGGTAACCCATCCCAATGAAAATATCTTCGATTTCTTCACTGGTTTGTGTGAGGACATGACGGTGACCAGTCGCAACTGGACGACCTGGAAGCGTCACATCGATACTCTCGCTAGCCAGTTGAGTCGCGACTTTCTTTTCTTCCAAGAGTTTAGCTGTTTCTTCAAAGGCTGCTGTCAAGACATCACGAGCTTCATTGACGTGTTTCCCAATGATTGGACGCATCTCAGCAGAGACATCTTTCATCCCTTTGAGGATTTCAGTGAGCGAACCCTTTTTACCAAGGACAGAGACACGCAAATCTTGCATCTCTTTTTCATTTTCAGCAGTAATCTGCTTCAAGCTAGCCAGCGTTTCTTCACGAAGCGCTTTTAATTGTTCTTCAATAGTTGACATAATTCCTCCATCAGTCTCTCGTAGATAAAAAGAAAACCACATGCCAAAAACTCCACTCGGAGCGTTGACACGCGGTACCATCCGTTTTTATCTGACAAGTCAGACCTTCATTTCTAAATCCATGCGCAAGTGAATTCACCCAGCTTTCATATAGAGAGCTTGCAGTCACGGCTCTCCTCCCTGATATACTTCCCTTGAGTTACTAGTCTTGCGGATTCCTATTCAATTACTACATAGTTTATCAGATTTTTAGTTAAAAAACAAGTTAGACTAGATTAATTTCAATATAAAACTCATTCCTTTTTCTGTTGCTCCATTTTCCACAAATCCAAGCGACTTGAAACACCTCCTAGAAGCATGATTGTAGGTGTAGATTTCCTTGACTCTCAATTCTTTCCATCCTTTTACTCGAGCCAATTCAATCAAAGCACTTAGAATCTTTTTTCCAAGTCCTCGATGTTGGTAAGCGGGATTCCCAATCACAATGGGGAGATTATCCTGAGATAGTGTAACATCCCCAATTGGAAACCATTCTCCCTTCTCCTTGACTTCAATCCAAAAAAGCTCTCCATGCTGATCCAAATAAGAATACATAGCTTCCAGGGTCGCTGGACTATAAGGTCTCTTCACACCATCTACGAGGTAAACCAGGTTCACATCCTGATACCAAGCAAAAGCTTCCTCACAATGATTGACCTGATAATAAGGAACAAGACGCAGTGTATTATCTATTTGTAGGGTCTGTTTCATCTGCTTTCCTTTTCAATAAGAGAGTTGCTGCTTGATTAAAACCCTCACACCAGTTATACCATTTTGCTTCATACTCATCTTGAGCTAAGATATGATTTTTTAAATCCAGAACAGAGTAAATCTTTCTTTCCTCACAGGCTTGCGCATAGAGATGATATAGTTCATCACCACCATCTCTATCCCACTCAGCAGAAATCGTATCCCGACCGGCCAATAAAGCCTGATAAGCCCTGTGATGCCCATCTGTAATCAACAAGTAATCTCCAAAGGCAAGAATACTGATTGGAGCAACATTGATTATTTCTGCTGACTTATAAAGTGTCTGGATGCCTTCTAGTTTCTTTTCTGATAAGTATAGTTGAGTAGGATGAAGAGCTTTTATATTGACTTTCATTTCTTTCTCCTCAAGGGAATTTGATGCTCACTTCTGCTTACCTTTAAATCGCCATTGGAAGCGGAGCTTATCATAGAAGGGAAACTCGATAAACAGGACTCCCAAGCCCACACAGAGACTGGCAAGAACATCTGATGGATAGTGAACTCCCAGATAGACCCTTGATACCAGTACACTGACTAGGTAGAGGCCAAGGACGATTTGCACGATTTTTCTCCAAACTGGATTTTTAATCCGTTGACTGAGAATGATAATCAAAGTACCTACCATCAGCGTCACTGCCAAAGAATGCCCACTTGGAAAGGAAAATCCCTTCTCCTCCACCAGATGTAAAATAGCTGGTCGTGGGCGCTGGTAGATATTTTTAAAGGTCACGATTAAAAGACCTGCCAAAGCCAGATTTCCCAGCATAAAGAAGCTTTCTATCTTCCACCGCTTACGATAAAAGATAAAGGCTGCGATGACAACCCAAGTGATAATCACTGGGATATCAATCAGATGTGTGATGGCTAGGAAAAGAATAGTCAAGTAATTTGGCAAGTCTCCTCGAACTGCCGTCTGAATCGGTTGGTCAAAACCTACCAGCGTGTCAGGATAAAATTTGACCATATAGCCAAGAATAACGAAAAGTAAAAGGGCAAAACTGCCCTTCATTAAAAATGTTTGTTTATCTTTCATAATGTTTTAAGGTTGGTTTCAAAAGGACGTACAACAACCAGAATGAAACGGAAAAGATTACACCCTCAATCAAGTTAAAAGGTAATACCATGGTCATTAGGTAGTTGGAAAGTCCCAAAATTTTTCCAATATCAAAGTTAGCAAACTTAGCGTACAAAGGAACAGCGTAAACATAGTTGAGAACCAACATAGCCACGGTTAAACCAATAGTTCCAGCTAGAGAGCCTAGTAGGAAACGAAGGGTTGTCCGTTCCTTTTTCCAAATCAAAGCAAATACGATGACAAAAACTCCCAAAGCTACGATATTCATTGGCAAACCAATGTAAGTATTCACTCCCTGGCTGTTAAGAAGCAATTTCAAGAGTGAGCGAAGCAAGAGAACTCCTAGAGCAGCAGGCAAATCCATGACCACCAAACCCACAAGGACTGGCAAGATACTAAATTCGATCTTGAGGAAGGATGCCGCTGGCAAAAGCGGAAAGTCAAAGTACATCAGCACAAATGAGATGGCTGATAGAATTGCAATGGTCGAAAGTCGACGTGTGTTTGTCATAACAGGTTCCTCCAATTTTCTATAAAATCAGAAGAAGTTGGAAAGGATTCCTCTATCTATTCTCACTTTTTATATCCCAAAAGTTCCCTCTCACTCTATTAAGGAAATTCAAGCAAGCGGTTACAGTTTAGCTATAAATCTATCAGAACAGACAAAGCTATTCTTTCGTCTTCTCCCATCCAGACTATACTGTCGGTTGTGGAATCTCACCACATCAGCTTGCGCTCGCGGACTTCTTTAAAGAGAAGAAAATAGAGATTTTTCTTTTAGACTAGGCGACAAGCTGTAGGCATAACTTCTGGTTAGGCAAAGCTTGTCAACAAAGTATAAAAGGAAAAGATCATTTCCTAGTTAAAGTCACCGCCGGTCGGGAATCTCACCCTGCCCTGAAGACTCTTTTATCATAACAAAAAACGCTTGCAAGCGCAAGCATTTTGTTCATTTTCATTTTCATTTTTTATTTCAATTTATCCACTTCATAGGTATGAACAAGCTCAAGACCTGCAAAGTTCTGCTGGCGGAGGGCTTCGTAGACAATCATGCAGACGGTATTAGACACATTAAGACTGCGGACATGTTCATCATTCATAGGAATACGGAGAGCCTTCTCAGGATGTTCTCGCATAAAGTCCTCAGGTAAACCCTTGTCTTCACGTCCAAAGAGAAAATAATGGTTCTCGTCAGTCGATAAATCCACCTCAGAATAGACTTTTTCCGCGAATTTCGAAATCAGATAGAGTTTGCCCTTCATCTGAGACGTGAAATCCTCTAAACTCTCGTAAAAATAAATCTCTAGCTTATCCCAATAATCTAATCCAGCTCGCTTCATCTTGCGGTCATCTATAGGAAAGCCCATAGGCTTGATGATGTGGAGGGGAGAATTGGTCGCAGCACAAGTACGCGCGATATTGCCTGTATTTTGTGGAATTTGAGGCTCAAATAATACAATGTGATTTGTCATGACTTGCTTCCTTTCACCATTGCAAAAAAATAGCCACACTGCCCGGAGTCAAGCTCAGCAAACAGCGTGGTTAAGGCATCGTTAACTTACCTCACAACAGGTTTGAAGTAAATCAGCGAAACTACTTTCTTAGTATAACACTTTCAAAATCATTGTCAATAGAAACGACTTGATTTTTTCAATTTTTTCAAGCTATTTCCAAGGGTTGTAAAATCGTCCCTGATTCTGCAAGATAAGTAGTAAACTAGCTACTAAAAACAAGGCTGCCAAGAGCAAGGTAAGATAGTCTCCTTTTTTCAAGGCCTGATAACTATACCAAGTGCGTTTTTTCTCTTTCCCAAAACGGCGAAGCTCCATGGCGGTCGCAATGGTATCAATGCATTCTAGCGAGCTAAAAATCAAGGGCGTAATAATGAGCAGATTGCCTTTGATTCGTTGCATAAGAGAAGCTTTCTTGGATAATTCCATCCCACGCGCTTCCTGAGACATCTTGATGGTAAAGAATTCTTCCTGCAAATCTGGAATATAGCGCAAGGTCAGGCTGACCGAATAGGCAATCTTGTAAGGCACACCAATTTGATTTAAACTGGAAGCAAACTGACTAGGGTGGGTTGTCATCAAAAAGATAATAGCCAGAGGAATGGTGCAAAGGTACTTAATGGCCAAATTTAGCAGATAAAAGAGCTCTTGGCTGGTTATCGTATAGGCACCAATTCCCTGCCAAATCACACTCCTCTCTCCGTAAAGTCCAACCCCATACTCGGGAGAAAAGAGATAGACCATCAAAACGTTTAAAACGGCAAATACCGTCGCAAAAACGGCTACAAAGGAAACATCTTTAAAACGGATTTCTGACAAATAGAGGAGAAAGACCGAAAAGATGGCAATCAGAACAAGCAGTCTGGTATCATAGCTAATCATGGCCGCCAAGGACACGAGGATGAAAAAGAGGAGTTTCCCAGCTCCTGACAAGCGATGAATCATAGTATCTCTATGCTGGTAACCGATTAATTTTGCTTGCATCCTTCTCTCCTTTCTTTGTAAAATGCCGTTAAAGCAAGTGGATCCACGTCGAGTTTCTTAGCCAAGTTGAAGATAGAAGTCTCTTTTAGATTGGCTTTTACTAACAGATTAGGATTGCTCAACAGACTAGCTGGATCAGTATCAGCAATCAATTCTCCATCCACCATGACAAGAGCCCGATCTGAATAATCCAGCATCAATTGCATATCATGGGTAATCATGACAATGGTATGACCTTTTTGATGCAACTCTTCGAGAAATTCCATAATCTCAGTATAGTTCTTCTGGTCTTGACCTGCTGTTGGTTCATCTAAGAGGATAATTTCAGCCCCCAAGACCAAAATTGAAGCAATGGTCACACGTTTTTTCTGACCAAATGACAGGGCAGAAATAGGCCAATTACGGAATTCATAGAGTCCACAGATTTTCAAGGATTCATAGACTCTCGTTTCAATTTCCTGCTCGTCCATACCTCGCAAACGGAGCCCTAGAGCCACCTCATCAAAAATCATATTGCTTGAAATCATTTGATTGGGATTTTGAAGCACATAGCCTACTCGTTCCGCCCGCTCTGCAACAGAATCTCCTTTGATATCCTGCCCTTCCCAAAGATAAGAACCTTCTGTCTGGATAAAGCTACTTAAGGCCTTGGCTAGAGTTGACTTCCCTGCTCCATTTTTCCCGACAATGGCAATCTTTTCACCCTTTTTAATATCCAAATGTAGGGACTTTAAAATCGGTCTATCATCATAAGAAAACGACACGTCCTCTAGTCTAAAGAGTGACTGCAAATCTGGTGTCTCTTTTGCCAGTTCATTCTGCAGCTGAACCTGACCTTTTGAGATGGACAAGTTATCCAGTTCTGCTAATTGTTCTTCCTTGACTAAATCCACACCTAATTGACGTAAAGTGGTTAGATAAAGGGGTTCTCGAATTCCATTTTGGGTCAACAGATCAGTCGCCAATAACTGATCAGGACTCCCATTAAAGAGGATACGGCCATCGTTTATCAAGACAATCCGATCCACAGGACGATGCAGAACGTCCTCCAAACGGTGCTCGATAATAAGAGTCGTCGTCCCCTCCTCCTTATGAATCTGGTCAATCAATTCGATAATATCCTGACCTGACTTGGGATCCAGATTGGCGAGTGGTTCATCAAACAAGAGAATCGGACTCTCATCAATCAAAACACCAGCCAGACTGACCCGCTGCTTTTGACCACCAGACAAATCCTGAGGACGCTGAGACAGTAAAGGAAGAAGGTCCAGCTTTTCAGCCCATTTATGAACACGACTTTTCATCTCATCTAGAGCTGTCACGTCATTTTCCAGAGCAAAAGCCAAATCCTCCGCCACGGACAGACCGATAAACTGCCCATCTGTATCCTGTAAAACTGTGCTAACCAGATGAGATTTATCATAGATGCTCATATCAAAGGCTGCTTGCCCTTTAATTAAAAATTCTCCAGACGGATGCCCCTTGTAAATATTGGGAATAATCCCATTCAAACACTGACCCAAGGTAGACTTACCTGACCCAGATGGCCCAACAATTAAGACTTTCTCTCCCTTGTAAATGGTCAAGTCCACCCCTTGCAAGGTCGGTTCTTGTTGCGTTTCATACTGGAAAGAGAAATCCTTCCACTCAATTATAGCTTCTTTCATCTTACTCTCTTCATTCGCTTCTTAGACTTCTATTTTATCATAAATCTACCCCTTCTTGCAGACTCTTCTCTTAAAATCTTAGCGTCAAAAAGATTCCTAGCCTAGCTTGCTTGCCTTACTAGTCTATAAATATCGAAAAAGACTGGTTGCCCAGCCTTTTCTCTTATATTAATCCTTTTTCAAACTTCCTGAACGAGTCTGTGTACGTGAATAAGCTAGCAAGAGAAGGGTACCTGCGATAGCTATAGTTACAGCGTTAGCAATACCTGCGACAATCCCTTGAGTAAATACTTTTTCTGCCGCTTCTTGATAAATCACAACATCTCCAAGTGGTGCCAAGACACCCCAAACCAGAGCATTTGCAACAATTTGAATGAGGTTAAAGAAGACAATATCCTTCAACCCAAAAACACCTTGTGTTACTCGAATGTATTTTCTAAAGAGTCCTACAGCTAGACCAAAGAGACCACTAGCAATAATCCAAGTCCACCACAGACCGTAGCCAGCAAGAGAGTCCTTCACTGCATGACCAATTAAACCAACAAGTAATCCCACTAGAGGGCCAAAAATGATAGACAAGAGGCTCTGTACCGCATACTGAAGCTGGATGCTTGTATTTGGAACGGGGGTCGGAATGTTGATCATCCCGATGACAACAAAGAGCGCAGCTCCAACACCGATAGCAACAACTTGTTTAATTGATTGATTTTTCATCTATATTCTCCTATTTTATGATTCTATTTTCTTTATTTCAATGGTCCAAGATGAACCGACACCCACATTATAAGCTTTGGCAAAGGAACCTTGGTTGATAGCCAGACCTAAACGATAGAGAGAGTTGATGTAAAGGATGGGTTGCCCAATTCTCACATCTGCAAATGATTTGCCATAGACAACCTGATTTTGATAGACCAGCATATCCGCATGATAGATAGTCACTTCAAAACGGTCACCAAATTCTGCTTCCAGTTTGTAAAACTCTTCTCGTGTGATAGAGGTCCAAAGCGAACCAAAACGCACATCCAGAATATCAATAGCTCCCTTCACCAAATGATCTTCAATGATGGTCTCTACGACTTGAAGTTCCACAATCTGATTCACACTGAGCTCTGGTCCCACTTCCTCAAATGTAATGTGACCACTGGCTAATTTAGCTCCAGTATAAGCATAAACATCACGACCGTGGAAGGTATAAGAATGCTCTGTGTTTTGACGTCTATTGGCTACCTCAGAAATTTCACGAATGGCTACAATACCAACGTGTTTCTTAATAAAAGAAAGAGTCCCATTGTCTGGCGTGACAATGTATTGATTTTTTGCAGTCTTGGCAACCACACTCTTACGTTTCGAGCCGACACCTGGATCGACAACCGATACAAAAGTCGTTCCCTCAGGCCAGTAATCCACCGTCTGAAAGAGACGATAGCTCCCCTCAAAAATATTATAAGGCGTGATATCGTGCGTCAAATGATGAATTTTTAAGGTTGGAGACTCTTCTAAAGCCACTCCAATCATAGCCGATACCGCACCATCAACCAGACCAAAGTCTGATTGTAATACCAGTAAATTATTATTCATTTTATCTCCTTGTATATCCTTTATCATACCATATTTCAGAGAAAGGTGCTAATAGCTATTTTAAATGATTGGGGTATAGTTTTACCTTATAGCAAATTTCCTACTAAAAGCTCTGGTTATTAGCTAGTAGGTGCATTTTTTCTTGAAAAAAGGTATGATAGTTACATCATGAAAAAGTAGGTTTTATTATGAAAATTATCCTTGTCGGAGGGGGAAAAGTTGGTTTTGCCCTCTGTCGCTCCTTGGTTGCAGAAAAGCACGATGTTTTGCTGATTGAGCAAGACGAAGCCGTCCTCAATCATATTGTCAATCGCTTTGATATCATAGGTATCCTTGGTAACGGAGCTGATTTTACCATCCTTGAGCAAGCCAGTGTCCAAGATTGTGATATCTTTATCGCCCTGACTGAGTACGATGAAGTAAACATGATTGCAGCCGTTCTAGCCAAGAAAATGGGGGCTAAAGAGACTATCGTTCGGGTTCGGAATCCTGAATACTCTAACTCTTATTTCAAAGAAAAGAATATTCTCGGTTTTTCTCTTATCGTTAACCCTGAGCTCTTGGCTGCCCGCGCTATCGCTAATATCATTGACTTCCCCAACGCCCTATCTGTCGAACGCTTTGCTGGTGGACGCGTTAGCCTCATGGAATTTGTCGTCAAATCCACTAGCGGTCTTTGCCAAATGCCCATTTCTGATTTTCGGAAAAAATTTGGCAATGTCATTGTCTGTGCGATAGAGAGAGATCATCAAATTATCATCCCAAGTGGTGACATGACCATACAGGATAAAGATAGAATCTTTGTCACTGGTAACCGTGTTGATATGATGCTCTTCCATAATTATTTCAAATCTCGTGCCGTGAAGAGCCTTCTCATCGTTGGAGCAGGTAGAATTGCCTATTATCTACTAGGTATTCTCAAAGACAGTCGTATCGATACCAAGGTTATTGAAATCAATCCTGAAATCGCTAGCTTCTTTAGCGAGAAATTCCCTAATCTCTACATCGTTCAAGGAGATGGTACCGCAAAAGATATCCTGCTGGAAGAAAGTGCCCAAAACTATGATGCAGTAGCAACCCTAACAGGAGTTGACGAAGAGAATATTATTACTTCTATGTTCCTGGATAGTGTCGGGGTGCAAAAAAATATTAGCAAGGTTAACAGAACTAGTCTCCTTGAAATTATTCATGCACCTGATTTCTCAAGCATTATCACTCCGAAAATCATCGCTGTAGATACAATCATGCACTTTATTCGTGGCCGTGTTAATGCCCAGTATTCAGACCTTCAAGCCATGCACCATCTAGCAAATGGCCAAATCGAAACCCTACAATTCCATATCAAGGAAGCCAATAAAATGACTGCCAAACCTCTTTCTCAACTGAAATTGAAAAAAGGGGTTCTTATTGCAGCCATCATTCGAAAGGGCAAGACCATTTTCCCAACTGGGGAGGATATGTTGGAAGTTGGAGACAAGCTCCTAGTAACAACTTTGTTTCCAAACATCACTAAGATTTATGACTTGATCGCGAGGTGAGAAATGAATAAAAGCATGATTCGTTACCTCCTTTCAAAGTTACTTTTGATTGAAGCTGTTCTCCTCTTGGTTCCTGTTGCGATTGCCATCTACTACCATGAATCGAGCCAAGTCTTTACATCCCTCTTTACAACGATTGGGATTCTCGTATTACTAGGTGGCTCAGGAATTTTACAAAAGCCAAAAAATCAACGGATTTATGCCAAGGAGGGAATCTTAATTGTGGCCCTCTGTTGGATCCTTTGGTCTTTCTTTGGTGGTCTCCCCTTTGTTTTTGCTGGGCAAATTCCCAGCGTTGTCGATGCTTTTTTTGAAATCAGTTCTGGCTTTACAACAACTGGAGCAACTATTCTGAACGATGTTTCGGTTCTCAGCCGTTCCCTCCTCTTCTGGCGAAGTTTTACCCACTTGATTGGAGGGATGGGAGTGC